>JBFLXB010000006.1 GCA_040757335.1 Nitrospirota bacterium
CCCCCTCCGGATCGTCCGCCGCCAGGGCGGCCACCCCCGCCCCGGTCTTCGCGGGGACGCGCCTCATTGACGTTGATGGCCCTGCCCTTTAGGTCTTTCCCGTTCATTCCACTGATCGCGGCCTGCGCTTCCGCACCGGCGGGCATTTCCACGAAGCCGAAGCCTCGTGACTCTCCCGTAAACTTGTCCTTGACCACTGTAGCCGAGTCCACGCTGCCGAACGACTCGAATGCCGCCATCAAGTCCTGGTCACTGACGTCACGGGACAAATTGCCGACGAAAATTCTCATACGCGTCTCCTTACCTCTGATGTGTGGACTCTCGTCCGCGCCGAACCTCCCGCAGGCGAGTCGTCCGCTCGTGAAAACGTTTAGAGTTGTAACAGAATCGTCCCGTGGATTCCAGTTTCCCCGGCTTTCAGTGTTTCTGATAACGGTGAACGTATAACGGTGAACACCCCAGCTCGGTTCAGCCATGGGCACGGCATCGTCTTAGAACCAGTATTTCAGCCCGATCCCGATCTTCAGGTAATCGAGTTTCACCTGATCGCTGACCGAGACGCCGGACGACAGGCTCCGCGACGTCGCGTCCGCTTCGCCGGATGCCGACCGGACATCAATCGTCAACGTGAGTTGATCGTCGACGGGCACGTCAAACCCTGCGGCGAAGTGAACCACCACGGCGTTGTCAACCGTCAATTCACAGTCACAGAGGGTCGTGCCCTCGCTCGTCTGATCGTACGACATGAGGTAATAACCCGCGCCGAATCCAAGGTAGGGATTCCACTCGAATTGCGGCCGAATCTGCGCGGTGACCAGCAGCGGCGTTTCGCGGACTTTGCCTGTTACGACCCCGAGACCGGGGTCGCGGTCGTCGAACGTGTAGCGTTCAACCCCGAACTCCACAGACAGGAGGGTCGCGATCACGTGGGTCAGCGTGACTCCCATACCGACCCCTTGCTCCAGGTCTTTTGGCGTGACGTACGAAGCCGATGCGCCGACGGCGTTGGCGGGCTCGTCCTGGGCACGCGCGGGGACAACGGTCAGCGCCAGGACCGCTATCAACAGCCACAACAAAAGTCTCACCGTCCCACTCGTCCCTTCGGCAACCCAGACACCGCCAATTCGCAGCAAGCCCCGCGAGGATAAACGCAGGCCGATCCGCGGGTCAAGGTCGGGGCATCCCACACGGCGAAGCAGCCCATGTCCCAGTGCGAGACTTTTGGATCGTTAGAGGCGTATCGTAATGACGCGTGGCGCGGCTGATCGCCTGCGCTGAGGGGATGGGATCAGTGGCCAAAAGGACCACGGTGCCACAGCGCACCTCGGCCGAGGATCGAGACGAGTTTGGATTGACCCCGCCGGAGCCGCGAGCCCCCGAGTGGAACCTGCGCACGATGCTCAGGCGGCGGGGGCTGGAGCCGTTTCGGCTCGTCGGGCGCAGAGCCGTTATCCGACCGCGGGAACCGACGCAGATCGAAGCGTATTTCCAACGCCTCAAGCGATACTCGTTTCGCCTGGTCCTGCGCGATCTCATTGCCAGGCCCGGGACCGAGCCCGACCGGCTCACGCGGTTCTGCTCGCCGGCGACGATCAGGAGCCACCTCGCGTTTCTGTCCGAGGTCGGGCTGATCGAGCCCTGGGAGCACGGTCAGCGTCTCCTGTTCTCCCCCCGCAGCTTCGGCGAAACCCTGGAGTGGTTCGTCGCCAAGCTGTTTGAAGAGGAGTTCTCGTGCGAAACCTTGTGGGGTGTGCGGGTCAAGGGCCGGGAACCCGGGGGTGATTACGACTTGCTGGCGCGGGTCGAGCACGAGTTGGTTTACGTGGAGATGACCGCGTCCCCGCCCAAACACATCTATCAGCACGACGTGGCCGCGTTCTTCAATCGCGTCCGTCAGGTGGCCCCGCACCTGGCCGTGTACTTCGTGGACACCGAGCTGCGCATGACCGACAAGCTCGCGCCGCTGTTCGAGGCCGAGCTACGCGCCCACCACGGTGCGCGTGGTCGCACCCGCTTTCCCGTCACGCGGCTGCGCCGCGAGTTGTACCACGTCAACCATCGAATTTTTCTCGTCAACAGCAAGCGAAGCCTCCCTGATAACTTCAAGTTGTGCTTGAAGGATTACTGGGGGAGCCTTATCGGCGTCTAGACTCCGCGATTGTGCTATTGTAGGCGGCAATGGACCCCGGGCGCTCGCGTCCGCCGATGACCGACACGCAGACGCCGGCTAAGCGCGTCCCCTGCGCCGCGTGCGGGCACACCGCCGACCGGCTGCTCTACGTTGGCACGGACTACATCAGCCGCCGATCGTTTCCGGTCGTCGAATGCGACCGGTGCGGCCTGGTCCAGACCGCGGTGTCACCGGGCGACGCCTCAGAGGCCTATTCCGAATACTACGGCCAGCGCCAGAGCGCATTTGAACCCATCACCAACTGGTTGCGTCGACGTCGCGTGTTGCGCCTCCTGCGCACCGACAAGCCGGGGGCGATCCTCGACGTGGGATGCGGGCGCGGCGGATTCCTTGCGGCCATGCGCGCCGCAGGATGGCGGGTGGCGGGAGTAGAGCGGCCGGTTCCGGGCTACCAGCAACTGTGGGCCGGGGCCCGTCTCGACGTGTCGACGTGCGATTGGGAGCAGACCGATTACCCGGACGCGTCGTTCGACGTGGTGACGTTCTGGCACGTATTCGAACATCTGCCCGCTCCGCACGAGGCGTTGCAGCGTGCGTCACGCGTCTTGACCACGGGCGGCACCCTGGTCATCGCGGTCCCCAACATCGCGGGCGCCCAGGCTCGGATCTTCAAGGCGCGCTGGTTTCACTTGGACGTCCCGCGTCACCTTATCCACTATTCCTTCGACTCGTTGCACCCCCTCTTGCGGCAACACGGCTTCACGATCGCGTGGGTCGGACACTACTCGTTCGAATACGACGCCTTTGGCGCCGTACAGAGCGCGCTCAATGTCGGCTGTCGGAACCAGAACCTGCTCTTCGACCTGCTGATGCGCCGCCGATCGATCGGTTCGATCCTAAGACGGGCCGACACCCGCGACCTGCTTGATCTGGCCCTCACCGCGGTTCTGACCATCCCGTTGACCCTCTGGGCGGTCCCGTTCTGTTGGGTGACGTCGTGGGTCAAACGAGGCGCGACGATCGAGGTCTACGCAAGAAAAACCGGACCCTAGGTCCCTCCGTTACGGGGGCGTCCGGACCACCCGATACGGCTGGCGTGTTTGATACAACCTGATGCGTCCACCGATGTCCGCGGCGAACCGCTGATCTCCGGCTCCGAGCGCGGCGCTTAGGGCTCGTTGCGCCGTCTCCGCCGCTTCCTCGTATCGCCCGGCTGCGGCGTAGGCCGCAGCCAGCGTGTCCAGAACCCTGGGGTGCGAGCGCCCGGTCCGGCGATTGGCCCCCTCGGCCAACACGATGGCCTCGTCGGACCTTCGTACCGCTGCGTCGGCGTCGGTCGCCAGGATCCACGCCAGGTTCATCGCCACGTCCCACCCAAGGGGGTCGAGCCGCACCGCGTCGCGATAATGTTCAACCGCCTCTGACACAGCCCCCATCTGCCGAAGCGCGCGGGCTAGATTGGCGTGAAGGCGCACATCGTTCGGACTGATGTTCAGCGCAGCCCGAAACGACGCCGCGGCGTCATCGGGCCTGCCCGCCTGCGCCAGCACGATCCCGAGGTTGTTGTTGGCCTCCACCGAATTCGCCTTGATCGCCAGCGCCGCCCGGTACTGCGCCGCCGCATCGTCATACCGACCCTGCCGGGCGTACGCGGCGCCGAGTTGAAGGTGCGCGACACGATTGCTGCCGGTCACCCGCACCGCGTGTTCGAACAACGTCACCGTGTCTCGCCAGTACCCGACTTGGGTCCAGGTGACGACGGAGGCCATTGCCAAAACGCCGGCGCCGACCACACCCAGTGCCCGGCGACGCCACGGCTCGGCTCCGACCAGATCCGAAAGACCCCACACCGCGGCGATGAACAATCCGATGAGGGGGATATACGTATACCGGTCAGCTATTCCCTGCTGGCCGATCTGGACCATACCGATCACCGGGACCAACGTTCCGAGAAACCACAACCAGCCCACGAGCAGGTATCGCCGGCGCACAGCCTCCCGGAGGACCAGACCGCTGATCGCGAGCACGACCGCCACGGCAATCGACACCTCCCACCAGGAGAGTCCGCCCGGCGTGGTCGCGGGATGCGGATAAAACGCGGCAAGACCGCGAGGCCAGAGCGTTTTTTCAAGATAGGCGAGGTACGCGACGAACGTGTTGGACACTCGCGTGGCCAGGGAGAGATGCTCCACGTCCGCCACGTTTCCTCCGGCGCGCTGAGCGTAAAGCGTCGCCGCGCTAACCGTGAGCGCCAACGCGAACAACGGGATCTTTTCCCAGATCAACGGGCGAACCGTCGCCCATGAAATGGACGAGCGGCCGAGTCGCTCAAGCGGCCAATAGTCGAGTAAGAGCAGGACAAACGGCAGGGTAACGACCATGGGTTTGGCCAACAATCCAAGGAGCAAGGCCAGCGCCACCAAGGCGTACCGAGCCGCTCGGGGATCACGGACGTACCGCACGTAGGCAGCCATCGCCAACATCCAAAACAGGGCGCTGAGCACGTCCTTTCGCTCCGCGACCCACGCCACGGACTCCACGTGCAGCGGGTGCAGCGCGAACAACGCCGCAACCGCGGCGCTGCGCCAGAACGCGCCGGTCATCGTTCGGAGCACCACAAACAGCAGCAGCGTGTTGACGAGGTGCAGGACCACGTTCATCGCGTGGTGCCACCTCGGAACCATCCCGAAGAGCTGGACGTCCGCCATGTGCGACAGCCAGGTGAGGGGATGCCAGTTGCCGGTGAATGTCGTGGTAAAGGCCCACCGCACGCCCTGCCAGGTCAAGCCGGCCCCCACCACCGCGTTCTCGGTGACATAGCTCGTGTCGTCGAACAGAATGAACTGGTGGCTCAACACCGGCGAGAACACCGCCGACGTGACGGTAATCAGGATTGCGGCCACGGCCAGATCGGCTCGCTGATCCCGCCTCATCGTGCGTCCCTTCGCTTGACGCGGGCGGTGGGCACGGCGTTCCACGGATCGTCCGGCCAGGGATGTTTGGGGTACCGGCCTCTCAATTCCTTCTTCACCTCGGCGTAGGTCCGCTCCCAAAAACCGCGAAGATCCTGCGTGACCTGGATGGGCCGACGCGCCGGCGACAGGAGATGGAGCGTGATCGGCACTCGGCCCCACGCCACGCGTGGGGTATCCGCCAAACCGAACATCTCTTGGAGTTTGACGGCGAGGACCGGGGATTCGCCGGGCCGGTACGCCAATCGCAGGCGAGATCCGCTCGGGGCCGTGACGTGGGTGGGCGCGCCCTCCTCCAACCGTTGCCGGTGCTTCCAATCAAGGCGCGCATTCAGCGCGGCGAGCAGGTCGATACGATCCAGGTGTTCACGGCGCGTCAATCCGTCAAGGTACGGCCCCAGCCACTCCTCGAGCGTGTCTTGCAGCGCGGCATCGGACACGTCGGGCCAGGCCTCGTCCGGATACCAATGCCGCAGGGACAATACCCGCGCCTGCCAGTCCCGTGTCTCGGCCGTCCACGGCAGCGCAGCCACTCCCAGATCCCGTATGCCTTCCAGCATCGCGCGACGCAGGCGGTCGGGATCAGGGGCGGTCAAGGGCGCGCTCTCGATGACCAACTCCCCCAACCGCACGTCGCGACGGGCCACGACCCGTTGCAGCCGAGCATCCCAGCGGATGACGTCCGTGGTCTGAAGCCGCGAGGCCATTGCGAACCGGATCGCATCGAGGTCCATCGCCGCGGCCAGATAAATCGTGCCCTCGATCTCACCCGCGTCCAGGCTCGCGGCGACCAGGTAGGGAGGCCGCAGGCGGTGCTCGGAGGCCGGCAAGCGGGCGGCGCGGCCCGAGGCCAGGACGTATCGGATGTCTCCAGGCGTGCGCTGCTGCGCGACCCGATCCGGGTAAGCGAACGCGAGGAGCTCTCCGACCGCGTTTGGGTCGACCTCCTCACTTGTCTCGACCCGCAACAGCCGGCGGAACTGGCTCGCGACTTGCTCAACCCGCCGGCACGCGTCCGGCTCAGCCTTGGACCCCGCCCTCCCGCCTCGTCCCTTGCCGCGGAATGCACGTAACGCGTCCCAACGCTCCACCAGATCACACGACCGCTGCGCGTCACCTCGCAGCACGTCGCGTTCCGACACGAGGGCCGCCAGATCACACGCCAAACCGCCCCGGCCCCGGACATCGGCCTCGGCGATCATATGGGCCAGGCGTGGATGCACCGGGAACGCGGCCATGGCTCGACCGGCAGCAGTGATGACGCCCCGTTCATCCAGAGCCCCGAGTTGTGTGAGCATCTCCCTTGCCTGCGCCAGCGCGCCGCCCGGCGGCGGATCCAACCAAGAGAGTTTCGCGGGGTCGCGCACGCCCCAGAGCGCCAGTTCCAGCGCCAGCGGCGCGAGATCCGCGACCCGGATCTCCGGGATCGGCCGGATCGCGAGTCCGCGCTGGGTCGCTTCGGTCCACAGGCGGTAACACACGCCGGGACCGAGTCGACCCGCGCGGCCCGCGCGCTGCTCGGCTGATGCCCGCGAGACGCGTTTGGTGGTCAGGCGCGTCAACCCTGTGCGCGCATCGAACTCGGGAACGCGCACGAAACCCGAATCGATCACCACGCCGACGCCTTCGATGGTCAGACTGGTCTCGGCGATGGGTGTGGCCAGCACCGCCCTGCGCCGCCCGCCTTTGGTGGGCCGTATCGCCAGGTGCTGCGCTTCCCAGGGAAGATCGCCGTAGAGCGGACACACGTCCACGGACCGGCCCTTCACCGCCGACTCCAGGAGGTGCTGCGTGCGCCGGATTTCCCACGCGCCGGGCAGGAACGCCAGCACATCACCCCGGTCGTGTTCCAGCGCGCGGAGTGTCGCCTGCGACACCACGTCGGGCACATGACCGTCGGGATCGGAAGCGGCGTATCGGACGTCCACCGGGAATTGTCGTCCGCGTGCGGTGATGAGGGGCGCCCCGCCCAACAGCCCTGCCACGGCGTCGCTGTCCAACGTGGCGGACATCACCAGGAGCCGAAGATCCTCGCGCACGGTTCGCTGGCTGTCCAGACACAACGCCAGCGCCAGGTCCGCGTGCAGGTGGCGTTCATGGAACTCATCGAAGATCACCAGCCCCACGCCCTCGAGCCCGGGATCGGTTTGAAGCCGGCGCGTCAGGATTCCTTCGGTCAGCACCTCCACCCGGGTGGAGGTCGACACCTTGGCCTCGAAGCGAATGCGGTACCCCACGGTCTGCCCCACGACCTCGCCCAAAAGTTGCGCCATGCGGATGGCGGCGGCCCGAGCGGCCAACCGACGAGGCTCCAACATCAGGATGGACCGTGTCCTGAGCCACGGAGCATCCAGGAGGGCCAATGGAACGTGGGTGGTCTTTCCGGCGCCCGGCGGGGCTTGCAGGACCGCGACGGTCCCGCTGCCGAGCGCGTCCTGCAGCGCGGGGAGGACTTCAGAGATGGGCAACGCGTCCCGTTCCCCGGACAGGCTCACGTATCGATCTGCGCCTTTTGCAGCTTGCCGGAGTAGTCTCGATAAATCACCTTCCACTTGGTGTAGAGTTCCAACGCGCCGCCCCGACCGCCGGCTTCACGCGGGCCGAGGCCGGTTCTTTTCGTCCCCCCGAAGGGCAACTGAATCTCGGCCCCGATGGTGGAGGCGTTGATGTACACGATGCCGGTATCCAGATCGCGCTCCGCAATCGCGCTGTTGTTCACGTCTCGGGTGTAGATCGCGCTGGACAGACCGTAGGCCACTCCGTTGGCGATCTCGATCGCGTGCCCGAGGTCTCGCGCCTTGATCACGGAGACGACGGGACCGAAGATCTCCTCCTGCGCGATCCGCATGGTGGGCGTCACCTCGCCGAATATCGTCGGCGCGATGAAGTGCCCCCTCGCCAGCGGCCCGTCGGTTGCGGCGTGGCCGCCGCACAGCAGCTTCGCCCCTTCCTTCTTGCCGATCTCGATGTACTCCAGCACGGTGCGTTGTTGCGCCGCGTTGATCACGGGCCCCACGTCGGTCTGCGTATCGAGCCCCGGGCCCAGTCGCAGCCGCTTGGCCGCCTGCACGAATCGCGACAGAAACGCGTCGTACACCCTCTGGTGGACGATCACGCGGCTCGCCGCGGTGCAGCGTTGGCCGCTGGTCCCGAACCCGCCCCAGATCGCACCTTCGATCGCCAGATCCAGATCCGCGTCGTCCATCACGATCAGGGGATTCTTGCCGCCGGTCTCGGTGCAGACCGGACGGTGCAGTCGGCCGCAGACCGCCTCCACCTTCTCTCCGACCGCCGACGAGCCGGTGAACGAGACGACCGCCACGTCGGGATGCCCGACCAACGCGTCGCCCACGCCCTCGCCGTGGCCGTGCACCAGGTTCAAGACGCCGGGAGGCAACCCGGCGTTCTGGAGGATCTCGACGAACCGCGTCGCGCACAAGGGTGTGAAGACCGAGGGTTTGAGGACCACGGTATTCCCGGCCACCAGCGCGGGGGTGATCTTCCACGACGGGATCGCCACCGGAAAGTTCCAGGGGGTGATCAGGCCGCAGACGCCCAACGGCACGCGTATGCTCTTGGCGTCCTTGTCGGGCAACTCGGACGGCACGGTCTCGCCCGCAAGTCGACGCCCCTCGCCCGCCATGTAGTACGTCATGTCGATGGCCTCTTGGACGTCTCCCCTGGCTTCGGCGAGGACTTTCCCCATCTCGCGGGTGACGATCTGCGCGAGGGCCTCCTTCTCGACCGCCAGCCGCTCGGCGGCGCGAAACAGGAGTTCCCCACGTTTGGGCGCGGGCACGGCACGCCACCGCGGAAACGCGGCCTTGGCGGCCGCCACCGCGGCGTCCACGTCCGCAACCGATGACGCGGGAGCCACGGCAACGACTTCTTGGTTGTCCGCGGGATTGCGACTCTCCAAGGTCTCTCCGGATACCGCGGGCCGCCATTGCCCGCCGATGAGATTTGCGATCCGTTCGCTCATGGCTGCCTCCTGCTCGGTGTCGCGTTCGACATCCGACATTATAATCGGCGCGCGCGGCGTTGACAGCACCGCCCCTGCACGCGTATGGTGACGCCAACGCGAGTCAGGGACGGACCGCATGAGAAAGCGCTGGCAGCAGCGCCCCCACAACCCGGACGTGGTCGCCGCCCTCGCGCGCGGCCTTGGCATCCGACGCACCACGGCCCGCATTCTCGCGAATCGTCAGATCGATACGGTCGAGGCTGCGCGGCGCTTTCTGGCCCCCTCTGCCGCCGACCTGCACGATCCTTATCTGCTCACGGACATGGACCGCGCGATCCACCGTATCGAACGCGCCGTCGGCTCGCGCGAGCGAATCATGATCGCCGGGGACTACGACGTCGACGGCGTCACGGCCACGGCGCTCTACCTGGAGCTGTTCTCCTGGCTTGGAGCGTCGGTGAGCTACCGCATTCCCCACCGCCTCACCGAAGGCTACGGCCTCACCGAAGCCGGGGTGCGGGCCGCGCGCGAGCAAGGCGTCTCCCTGCTGATCACGGCGGACTGCGGCACCACGGCGCACGCTCCGATCGAGTTGGCCAACGGTTTCGGCATCGACGTCATCGTGACCGACCACCACGAGCCGCAGGATCGCATTCCTCCCGCGTATGCCCTCCTCAACCCCCACCTCCCTGGTTCGTCGTACCCGGAAAAGGTATTGTGCGCGGCCGGGATTGCGTTCAAGGTCGCGCAGGCCTTGCTGGGCCGTCGACGCAGCCTGCCGAGCGTCGACGCGCGACTCGAGTCCGTGCTGGACCTGGTGGCGCTGGGAACCGTCGCGGACGTGGCGCCGCTGCGGGGCGAGAACCGGTACCTGGTGGTGGAGGGATTGCGCGCGCTCTCCTCGGGGCGCCGCGTGGGGGTGGCCGCGCTCAAGGAAGTCTGCGGCATCTCGCGCAGATCGGTGGACGCGGGCACCGTGGGCTTTCAGTTGGGTCCGCGGATCAACGCCGCTGGACGGCTGGCGGCGGCGCATCCCGGGGTGATCCTGCTGACGACCACGGACGCGGACACTGCGATGAAGGCGGCCCGAGAGCTGGACGCGGCCAACCAGGAACGACGGCGCATCGAGGAAACCATGCTCGATGGCGCCGTCGCCAAGGTGGAACGCGAAATTTCCCTGGACCGCGCGCGCTCGATCGTGATCGCGGACGAGGCCTGGCACCCCGGCGTGATCGGCATCATCGCCTCCAGGGTGGTCGATCGCTGGCATCGTCCCACCATCGTGATCGCGATCGCCCCGGACGGCCGCGCCAAGGGGTCGGGCCGGAGCATCCCCGGGTTCCACCTCACCCAGGCGCTGGAGGAGTGCCGATCCTTGTTCGAGGGCTTCGGCGGACACGCCGCCGCGGCGGGGCTCACGATCCGCGTGGAGCGAATTCCCGAGTTTCGTGAGCGGTTCGAAGCCGTGGTCGCCGCGAGACTCGCTCCGGAGGCGGCGCAGCCGACTCTTGCGCTGGACGACGAAATCGGGTTGGCCGACGTCACTTTTCCCCTGGTTGGCGAGCTCGCCACGCTCGCGCCGTTCGGCATGGGCAACCCCGAGCCGCTCCTCACCACCATAGGCTGCGCGCCGCGCGGCGCCCGCATCGTGGGGAACAACCACCTCAAACTGCTGGTCCGCCATTCGACCGCCGCGACCTTCGACGCCATCGGCTTCGGCCTGGGACACTTGCTGCCGGCCGATCCGAGTCCCATCGACCTGGCGTACTCCGCACGCATCGAGACCTGGCAAGGTCAGGACCGCATCCAGCTCCGCCTGAAGGACCTGCGCCCCAGCGATCCACGCGTCTAACGTCCGTTTTCGCCCCAGGGCGACGTCCCGGCGATCCGCTGAGGTGCCTGGTTCGACTCCACCCCGCGCGATCTATATAATGGAAGTATGATTCCTGAGCCCGGGCTGCTTTCCCAGCCGGTCGAACCGACCAAGGTCTCGATCGAGGACATCGTCGCCAAGGTCAAGGCTTACAATCCGCAAGCCTCGATTGATGTGCTGGTGCGCGCGTACCATGCCTCGGCCAAGGCCCACGAGGGGCAAACCCGCAAATCCGGCGAACCGTACGTGTTTCACCCGCTCGCGGTCGCGGAAATTCTCACCGCGTTGAAGATGGATGTTCCCTCCATCGTGGCGGGACTCTTGCACGATACGATCGAGGACACGCTCCTCCCGCGCGAGACCATCGAGCAGGAGTTCGGCGCGGACGTGCTGCGGCTCGTGGACGGGGTCACCAAGATCGGGAAGATCCGCTTCAAGAGCCACGAGGAAAAACAGGCGGAAAACTTCCGCAAGATGGTCCTCTCCATGGCGGAGGACATCCGGGTGATCCTGATCAAACTGGCCGATCGCCTCCACAATATGCGGACGTTGGGAGTGTTGCGGCCGGACAAACAACAGCGCATTGCGCGCGAAACGCTGGAAATCTACGCGCCCCTGGCCAATCGCCTCGGGATCGGGTGGATGAAGAACGAACTCGAAGACCTCTGCTTCCGGTACCTGCGACCGGAAGCGTACCAAACGCTCGCCTCCAAGGTGGCCAAACAAATCGTCGAGCGGCAACGCTACGTGGACACGGTGATCGCAAAGGTCAAAGCGGCGATGGCGGAATACGGATTCACCGGCGAGGTGTTCGGACGCCCCAAACATTTCTACGGGATCTACTCCAAGATGGAGCGCCGCGAAATCCCGTTCGAGGAGGTCTACGATCTCATCGGTATCCGGATCGTCACCGACACCAAAATCGCCTGCTACGGTATCCTGGGAATGATCCACTCCCTCTGGAAGCCGGTCCCCGGGCGGTTCAAAGACTACATCGGCGTCCCCAAGTCCAACCTCTATCAATCGCTGCATACCACCGTGATCGGCCCACAGGGCGAGCACGTGGAGTTCCAGATCCGCACCGAGGAGATGCACCGGATCGCGGAAGAAGGGATCGCGGCGCACTGGCGGTACAAGGACCAGGGACAAATCGACGAGAAGGACAACCGGTTGTTCGCCTGGCTGCGGCAGCTGGTGGAATGGCAGCAGGACCTGACCGACAATCGGCAGTTCCTCAACTCGATCAAGATGGACCTCTTTTCGGACGAAATCTACGTCTTCACTCCGAAGGGAGACGTGATCGAGTTGGTCAAAGGCGCCACCCCGATCGACTTGGCCTACGCGGTCCACACCGAGGTGGGCCACCGCTGCACCGGCGCCAAGGTCAACGGCAAGCTTGCTCCGCTCAAGACCGTGCTCAAGAGCGGGGACACGGTGGAAGTTCTGACCTCCCCGAATCAAGTTCCGTCCAAAGACTGGCTCAAGATCGCCAAGACGCCCAAGGCCAAAACGCGCATCAAGCACTGGATCAAGGTCGAAGAACGGAAACAGAGTCTGGAGATCGGCCGACGCCTGCTCGAGCGCGAACTGCGGCGAAGTCACCTGAGCCCGGTCGAAGTATTCAAATCCGAGGTCCTCAACAAAGTCGCGAGCGACAGCGGGTTGGCCTCGGTCGACGATCTGCTGGTCGCGCTGAGTTACGGCCGCGTGTCGCTCAACCACGTCATCAACCGCCTCCTCCCGGAGCCGGCTCTCAAGGAAGGGCTGAAAGACAAACTCCTGACATCGATCGGAAAACAGGGACGCGGCGTCACGATCAAAGGCGTCAACGACATCATGATTAACCTCGCCAAGTGCTGCAATCCGGTGCCGGGGGATAAGATCCTGGGATTCATCACCCGCGGGCGCGGGCTCTCGATCCACACCGCGGACTGTCCCAACGTGGACGAGCTGGATTACGACCGCGATCGGTTGGTCGAGGTCGACTGGGACGTGAAAGACGTCGCCACCCATCCCGTGAAGATCTCCGTGATTACGCAGGACCGTCCCGGCATGTTGGCCAAGATTTCTTCCGCCATCACCGCCGCCGACGCAAACATCAGCCACGCCGAAGTGACCACGACCGATGAAAAGAAGGCCGTGTTTCAATTCGTCGTCGAGGTGCGAGACACCGCTCACCTCGCCAAGGTTTTTCAGAACATCGAGGGCGTGGACGGGGTCATCCAGTGTCGGCGCAGCCGTCGCGGCTAGCCCGGACTATTCCTGAACGTTCGTTACGAACCCGCGCAGACGCCAGCGAAATGTGCTTGCGCCGCAGGCGCAGGCAACGGACTATTGGGCACCCTACACATGGCGTAGCAACGGGCGCTTGGAGTCGGGAAGAAGGGAGGCGTACTCGGTTCAGTACGTTGACCGACTGAGCGACGAGAATGTGCATGCGCCGTCAGGCGCGTGCGATGGGCGGTTGGCTCCTTGCACATGGCGTAGCACCGCCCGTTGCAGCGGCGTATCCGCGGGTGCAGTAGAAGGTTCAGGAATAGTCCGGGCTAAGGCCTTGCCGCAGCCCGAAATCCTGTGTTAGGCTCGCCGAGTCTAGGGGCTGCAAACGATGCAATCCGAAGAACCATCCCCGAAAATCTTTAGTTACGACCAAGCGCTGGAGCTGTTTCCCGAAGTCCGCAGGCTCACCGAGCGAGCCGTAACCGACGCCGCGATCGTGGAGGCCCAGCTGCTCGCCATCAAGGGCGACACCCCCAGACGGCAAGAGCTTGAGGGGGAATACGCCGGTGTGGTGCGGGAGTGGGCCAGAAAAGTCATAGAGCTCGGCTGCGAGGTCAAAGGCCTCTGGCTCGTCGATTTCGACAACGGCGAGGGGTACTATTGCTGGAAGTATCCGGAGCCAGAAATCGCCTACTTCCACGACTACACGTCGGGTTTCGCCGGCCGCACCAAGATCCGCTAGCGACTGTCCAGGAAGGTCATCTGCGGCGTTGCCGCTCTTCGGTTCCACGGCCGCCTCACCGACTCGGCGGCGCTCGTGGCTTGGCGCCACTTCTTCGTGGCGCCACTCGCCTCACGTACGAACCGGTACGCTGCGGTGCGGTTCTCCCGGCGCCTTGCATCTGACCTTCCTGAACAGTCGTTACCCTCCTGCCAACCACTCCGGTGACAGGAAAGCATCTTCACCGGAACCATCTATCCTGCGCCGTGGTCGGACGTCGTGCACGACGCCATGTCTGTTGCCTGTGCGACCTGAGGCACGGTTTCGCCGGCTCGTAGCGGCACGGTCTGCTCGTACAGCGTGAACGCGTACGTCTTGTCGACGTCGAGACCGTATTTGGTCTTCAGGCGCTGATACTGCCGATCCGTCATAAAGCGGTACGACACCCGGGCCGTAATCGTCAGTCCCTCGTCCGCTTTCGGCACGGTATAGTCCAGCGTCAGGTCACGGGACGCCAGCGGAGGAATCCGCGTATCGCGGTACTCGTAGATCACCGGCCACCAGATGATCCACCGCCGAATGGTGTGGCTGCGTGAGGCCACCACACGACCCGTCCGATCGCGGACCTCGATTTCGGTCAGAAAATAACGATCCGGATCGCCGGTGGGCAACATGTGCCCCGCGCCGCTGTTGGTCATACTGAGCGTCCACCGCGTCCGCTGGCCTCCCTGCAGGCGCGGCGTATCAGCGGTCAGCGCTGCGGTGAAAGCCCGCTTGAGCTGCTCAGGATCGTGCCCGCCCCGCCAGAGGTGACGCCTCCCCTTGCGCACCGGACCGCCGTCCGCCATGACCCGCTCGACCTCGGGCATGTGGCAGTCTTGACAGATGTAGCCCTTGGCCTTGTACGGCCCCGCCTCGTACTCCATAAACGTGGCGCAGGGGCCTCCATTGTAGAACTGGAAGCGATCCGACGGCACCGCGTGGCAGGTATAGCAAATGTCCGTGCTGCGGTAGCGGGGGTCGTACTTGGTCGGATGGGGCGCCACCGCGTCGTCGAACGGCCCCATCATGACGCCTTCGCGCACGTGGCAAACGGCACAGGTGATCCCCTCGTGCTGGAGGGACTCGTCATAGTTCGGATTGACGTGCTCTTCGGGCCGATTGATGCGCCCGTAGCGGAGCCCCGTGACCACCGTGGGTTGTTGGTTTTGCAACGGCGCGTGGCAGTTCAGACACACCCAAATGTGCCGATCCTTGCGCCAGTAGGCTTGAAAAAAGGGGTCGGTGAATGCCTGCGCGTGAATCGAGGTTTTCCACTCCTCGTAGATCTCGCGGTGGCACGCCCCGCACTCCTCGGCGGAAAGGCCACCCACGCCCGATGGAACGGTCTGATGCGGAATCGCCCGCTTCATGTCCTCCCGCAGACCAAAGATCACCGGCGACTTGAGCAACGTGAGCGTGAGTAGGATTCCTGCGACAAGCCCTGCCGCGACCAGCGCAACGCGCGTCGTTCTGGATAGGGACCTCAGCATGACGTGAGGTTGTGGGTGCTACCAGTTCGTCCGAATGTAGTCGGACAGAAGCCGGTTCGGGATCGGCGAGATGCAAGGCGGAGCGAGAACCGGACCGCAGCGTAAAGCGCTTCGCGCCGTCCTCTGGCGCTGTCGATGCCGTACTCCTCTCGCTTGGCGAAGCACTGGGTCGTACGTGAGGACCGGAAAGCGCTTCGCGCCGCTTTGCGGCGCTGTCAGAGGCCCATTCCTCTCGCTTGGCGAAGCAAGCGCAGCGACAACGCAGCAGATGGCCGATCCCGAACCGGCTGCTACAGCGCCTCGATGGCTTCCACCACCTGGTCCACGACCCATTGCGGAGTAGAGGCTCCCGCCGTGACGCCGACTTTGTTGACGCCGGAGAACCACGCGGGGTTCAGTTCCTCCGCGGTCTCGACGTGCCGAGCCTGCGTATGGCTCTCGCACAATTCCATCAGGCGACGGGTGTTGCCGCTGTTTTTGCCGCCGATGACGATCATGATGTCCACCCGTCTGGCGAGCTCGTCGGCGGAGTACTGATTGCTCTTGGTCGCGCCGCAGATCGTGTTCTTGATCTTCCACGGCAGCTTTCGCTCCTTGATGTGCCGCTCCAGGAGCTTGTACTTGGCGTAGTCGTGCGTGGTCTGGAACACCACCGCCGCCCGTTCGGGATTCCGAGCGAGAATCTCCTCCACCTGCTCGACGACATGAATCTCCGCGTCCGGGTACGCCCGTTTCGCGTGCCCCAGGATGCCGATGATCTCAGGGTGGCGCGGTTCTCCCACCACGTACAACGGGTAGCCCTTCCGGCAATAGTCGACCGCCGCATTTTGGACGTCGGTGACGAACCGACACGTGGCGTCGACGACGGTGAGGTCCTGCGCCGCCGCGCGATCGAAGTACTCGGGCGGCACGCCGTGGGCCCGGATGACCACGTTCGCGTCGGTCAGTCCGTCGAGCGAATCGATGCGCTCGATTCCGTACTCACGATTGAGCCGGTCGATTTCCTGCGGGTTGTGGATCAATGGGCCCAGGGTCACGGTGGGCCGGTCCGATCCTTCGGCGGTTTCGGTGGCGAGCTTGATCGCCTCCTTGACCCCGTAACAGAATCCCGAATGGTGGGCTACCTCAACCTCCACGGTGCAGGCCTCGCGGTGTCGAAAATCGCTGGCCAGTATATCGGCGGGGGTCTCTGAAAGCAAGCCCGCCGGCCGGGTTCACGGGATGAGCACCGTTGATCCCACCGTGCGGCGCGCTTCCAGGTCCGCGTGCGCCCGCGCGGCGTCGCGCAATGGGTACGTCTGTCCGACCGTAATGCGCACCGCGCCCTTCAGAACCGCGTCAAACAACGCGGCGGCGCTGGTTTGGAGCTCCGCCCGCGTGGCCGTGTAGTGGAAGAGGGTGGGACGGGTGAGATACAGCGAGCCTTTGGCGGACAACACCGTGATGTCCAACGGCGGCACCATGCCCGAGGCCTGACCAAAGCTCACCATCATCCCGCGAGGGGCCAGACAGTCGAGCGATCGCATCAGGGTGTCCTTGCCGACCGAGTCGTAGACGACCGGAACGCCCCGCCCGCGGGTGATCGTCTTGACCCGTTCGACGAAATCCTCGCGGGACGTCACGATCGGGTGGTCGCACCCGTGTTCGGCGGCGAGCTTGGCCTTCTCCTCGGTTCCCACCGTACCGATCACGGTGGCACCGAGAGCTTTGGCCCACTGGCACGCAATCACCCCGACCCCTCCGGCCGCGGCGTGAATGAGCACCGTTTGGCCGGGCTCCACTCGAAACGTCCGCCGCAACAAGTACTCGGCGGTCATGCCCTTGAGCATCATCGCCGCAGCGCGTTGATCGTCGATTGCGTCCGGCAGTTTGATGAGTCGCTCAGCGGGGAGCACGCGCGCTTCGCTGTACGCGCCGGTCGGGCCACCCGCGTAGACCACACGGTCCCCGACCGCTGGCTCGCTGACCTCGGCTCCAACGGCCTCGACCCTGCCCGCCGCCTCCACCCCCAACACGGTGGGAAAGGACGGTAACGGGTAGAGGCCGCGGCGATGGTAGACGTCGATAAAGTTCAGGCCGACCGCGCTGTGTCGTACCCGCACCTCGCCCGGTCCCGGTTCCGGTACAGGAACCTCACGCCAGACCAAGACCTCCGGCCCGCCCGTGTGCGCGACGACGACGGCGTGCATCATGCTTCGCGTTCAGCGCGCTCCCTGCGCCTCAAACCCCTTGAGGCTCGCGACACCGGCCAACAACAGGCCGGCCAAGAGCATCAGCGGGCCGGCGGCGGTGTTGAGGACGGCCCACGCCCATCCTTGGCCCAAAACGGTTCCGAGATACAGCATGCCGGAGTGAAAAACGGCTCCGCCGATGAAGAGCCAACTAATGATCTCTTTGAAGACGGATCCCACGACCAGGAAGCCAAGAACGATCCCCACCGCGATGTTCAGCAAGGCCTCGAGGTTCCCGTGCGCGTGCGGCCCGCCCTTGATCGCCTCGATTGGTTCGCCGGCCTGAAGTTTTCGGTTGAGCGCCAAGATCGCGTCGGTCTGCGCCTGGGCCACCTGCCCATCGATCCCGGCCTCGACCGACCGGTTCAGCTCACCGACGGCGGCGGCGTTGGCCTGCGCGGCCAGTTGCTGCGGCTCCGTGTAGGTCACGATCATGTACGGTCCGAGCAGCGCCGTGAGAACCAGGTAAAAGAACCCGAACACCACGTTCTTCTTTCCGGCCATCGCATCCCTCCTCGGTGAAGACCTGCGGGTGCCTCCCGGGTGCCTCCAATGTCCCGCGCCGCACTCTACCCGGTCGGCGCAGCGTGTGTCCAGGGTCGACCGGCGTGACCAGTCTCCCCCAGCCTCCCCATGTCCACACGGTGGGCTTACGCCGCAAACGCGCGCTTGCGCAAAGGTCTCTTGGGCGCGGGCCGGTGTTGGCGGTTAGCCACGATCACCGGATCAGTAATGTTTCCGCACGCCAGACACCGCCATCCGCCGAATTCCGCCTCGCCGCTCTCCACCAGATCGACGAAACGATCCGGCACCATCAATCCCTGGCACCGAACGCATTCCATATCTCTCACCTCCTTCCCGCCTTTGCTGAGCAGTGCCGTGCAAACCGGCGCGCGACACCGCGATCTTTCGCTTCTGTCATTCCCGCCTGCTGATACGTGTTCTACGCCCTCAGGCTCCCCAGCAGACGCTCCACCATAGCGGTGCACGCCTTCAGGGCAGCCACGTTTCGTTTCACCTTGGCGAGCAGGATCCCGCCCTCCAACGTCGCCACCAGGAACCGGGCCGTGGCTTTCGGATCGAGATCGGGAGTCAGAACGCCGTCCCGAACGCCGGACTCCAATACGGTCGCGACGCGCTCTTCCCACGCGGAAAACGCTCGATCCAGCTTCCGGCGCAGCCCGTCATGCAGATCCGAGACCTCCAAAGCCAAGTTGCCGAACAGACACCCGCCCTTGCACCGCTCCTCAGCCAATGCTCGCTCGGAGCGGTGAAACATGGCGATAATTTGCCGCACCGGGTCGCCGTCGGTCGGCACCGGCCCGGCCTCAAACTGTTCCGCGATCGTCTCGTCCACCACCGCGTGCCCAAGGGCTTCCTTACTCGAAAAATAGTAGTAGAGGTTGCCTTTGGTTACGCGGGACTTCCTCACGATGTCGTCCATGCTGGTATTGGTGTATCCACGGGCGTGGAACAGTACGCGAGCGGTATCGATGATTCGCCGCCGCGTGCGCTCACCTTTCTCGCTGATGTCCGTCCTGATCATCGCACGACAGGATATAAAACCGACTGGTCAGTCTATTTACCAGAAACGCCTCCGTCCTGTCAACTGGGCGCGGCGAGCGAGCACCACCGGGCGGGTCGCGTTGCCAGACTCGAATCCGACCTGCTAGGATAGGGCTTTCCGTCCCGGACCGTAATGCTCAAAGCTGGCGTCGGCGCCTCGATCGACAAGTCCACCATCTCCGCGGCCACCGCCGCGGCGCGAGAAGCCATGGCCCGAGCCGGTCTGTTCCAGGCCGACTTCGCGCTCGTTTTTGCCACGATCCCCCACGCCGCCCTCTATCCTCGGATGCTCGAACGCATCGCGGAAATCACCCGCACGCGTCACGTGGTCGGGTGCAGCGCCATGGGGATCGTGACGTCCGACGGCGAAGTGGAGGATGAGCCCGCGATCGCGGTCTTGGTTCTCGCCTCGGACACGGTGATGGCGACCCCGTTCCTGATCCGCTCGCTTCGCCAACAGGGAGGGCTCGCCGCCAGGCGGATGTCGGGCATGTTGGCCAACACCAGGTCCTCGCGTGACCTCCTGATGCTGTTCCCCGACACCCTCACGCTGCAGGCCGGCCCGTTTCTCGACGGGCTTCGCCGGACGTGGCCCGGCGTGGCGGCCGTGGGTGGTGGGGCTTCTGAGAACGGCACGCACATGCATACCTACCAGTGGTGCGGCACCGAGGTGGCTTCGGACTCGGTTTGCGGCGCGCTCTTTTCCGGAGGGGTGAGCCGTGCGATCGGGCACACGATCGCCTGTCATCCGGTCGCGGACCCGCTGCTCGTCACGCGCGCCGAAGGCAACGTGATCTATGAGCTGGGCGGGCGCCCCGCCTACGAAGTCTTTACTTACCTCCTTCGCGAATGGGCCATCACGGACCTACGCACCGCGGCAAGCATGATCCTGCTGGGATTCCCGTGCGACCCGAGTCAGACGTGTTTGCTCCCCGGAGAGTACTACGTCCGCAACATCCACGGGGTGGACCCGCACGAGGGCTCTCTGCTCGCGGGCTCGCCGGTACGAGAAGGTCAGGTGGTTTCCTTCACGGTCCGCGACGCGGCCAACGCCCGTCGCGACATGGAGAATATGGTGGAGGAGCTGTCCAGGGTGTGCTCGGGACGGCCACCTGGCTTCGGGGTGTATTTCAACTGCTGCGGCCGCGGAACGGCTCTGTACGGACACGCCAACGTCGATCTGGAGATCATTCGCCGCCAGTTCGCGGATCTTCCGGTCATTGGCTTCTTTACCTACGCCGAAATCGGGCCCACCGCCGACGGCTCGTGCCTGCACAACTACACCGGCGTGCTCACCCTGATCGGCGAGGCGTGAACGAACCCGCGCCGGATGCTCACGCGGCGCGGTCCTATGACGCGTGGCACACCCGATGGCTGGATGCGGCGTCCCGGTGGCCGGGCCTCTTGATCGAGGTGCTCGGCTCGGTCGGGCCACCCCCCGCACCGCTGCCCTTACTCTCGGTCCGGATCTCATCCACCGACCCTGATCGAACGCCCCGCCGGGTGGCCATTACCGCCGGTATCCACGGCGACGAACCCGCCGGGGTAGAAGCGGTCACGCAGTTGCTCGAAACTCCCCGGGAGTGGGCGCCTCTCCTGGCACCGTTTGACGTCACCATCTTCCCGTGCGCGAACCCGACGGGGTTCACCCGAAATCACCGCACGAACGGCGACGGCATCGACCTCAACCGGACGTTCGATCAGGTCCATCCGCCGTCGGAGACGGCGTGGATCAAGGCCCGCATCGCGCCGGACGGCGTGCACGGGGCATTTGATGCCGCGATCGAGCTCCACGAAGACAGCGATGGGGAGGGGTTCTACCTCTACGAGCTCGCCGAGGGGCCGCCGTACGTCGGAGACCACGTGGTCGAGGCGGTCACGTCGTTCGTCGCCATCGACCCGCGCCCGCTCATCGAAGGGTTCCCGGCCAAGCGCGGCGTCATCAGATTCGATCCCGGCACGCTGCCGGCCGCGCCTTCTGACGGCTGGCCGCAGGCACTCTACAGTTTTCGCGCCGGGATCGCGACGTGCCTCACCCTGGAGACCCCGTCGACGAGGTTGCCGATCGAGCGGCGGGCCGACATTCTCCTCGCCGCGCTCAAGGCCGCCCTCGCAAACCACGGGCGCTGGTCGGCGGCGCGGTAAACCCCGACGGATCAGCGCGTGGGTTGAGGGCCGAACAGGTCAGACATGACGTTGGAGGTGACGCTGGTCGCTCCGAGCAGGGTCACCGTGACGGAAAATTCATTTTTGTCGGGAAAATCCTGGTAGGTGAACGTGATACTCCAACACTGCGCCCGGTATTGAAGCCCATAGGCGATTTCAGTGTACTTCCCGGTCTGGCGGTTGTAGTACGTCTTGTTGGCGATCTCAAAACCCAGCGGGAGGTAGGCGCGGGCCGAGATGGTGTAGTAGTCGATCTCGGGATGGGGGTCGGTGACGAGGCCTCCCAGCGCGAGGGGATCCAGGATGTCCCCTTTCTGGGCCAGCGGAACGTCGGGCCGCGTCGAGCGATGGCCCACGGCAATATCGCCGTAGCGCGGATCGCGAGCGTGGAGCTCGGTGTCAAAGACCGTCAACGTCTTCAACGCGTGGTCGAAGAAGGCGTCGATGTCGAGCTGAAAGACCCGCCGCGAGCGGAACGCGGCCTCGCCGCGTAACGCCGACCAGGCCTCCCCCGCTGGTCGGTATGCCAGGCGATAGGTCTGCGTGAATCGCACCCAGAGGGGTTCCCAATCGTCCTCCGACGCCCCGCGACCCGGTGCGACCAGTCGGTTCGTGAGCGTCGCGGTCACCAGATTCTGCTCTTGGATCGAATCGATTTCGTCGAACTGAGGGTACGGGACCGCGTGCGGATTTCCGATATAGGTGTACAACAACGCCGGTTCCAGCGTGTGAACCAACGCTGCGGCCCGATCCGGAGCGAACACGCGGCGCAGTTGCGACGCCGCACCGAGCCCGGCGATGCCGAGGGTGCGGGTGACGTCTCCCCCCAGAGACTCGTCCTGCTGTCGATATGCGGTCTCGCGGACTCCCACACGCGGCGTGAGCACCACCCCCAGGGGGACGTCCTGCCGCCAGACGGCCACGGAGAACGCGTCGTACCGCTGGGTGGTTCCCTCGCCGTTTTCGAAGTACCTCCAGAAGTTGGTGTAAGAACCCTCCGCAGAGACAAAGAGCGGGGCGCGCGCGACACGGAGACTCGGCAACCGATAGACGATCTGGGGTAGAAGCTGCGTTTCATCGGCGGTAGGATTCGCCAAGTCCCTCGTGAAACGCACCAGCCCGGTTGCTGATTGGATGGCGTCGCGGTAGCTCAGGAACAGGTTGGACTCCACGAATTGCTTCGTGCGATCAGCGGTGTCCGATGCCAGGTCCCTCAGGATGGTGTCGTCGCTCAGATACTCACCGGCCAGCCGGAGCTCCAAGCGTTCATTGAACTGGATCACCTGGGACATCGCCACGCGACGGCGAGCCAGGTCCAACTCGTCGTCGCGAAAAAAATCGACCTCCACCACACCTTGGGAGCGTCTGCTGAGTTTGTAGCGGTACTCCAGTTCCACTCCGGTTCCGCGCTGCGTCCGCTCGTCGAGCGTCACTGTCAGGTCCTGGCTGTGACCCAGGGTGATATAGAGCGGCTGGCGGATCTTCACCCCTTCGGCAGTGCTGTACCCCAAGCTTGGAGCCAGCAGCCCGGACTGGCGCTCGGTCTTGACCGGCCACAGAATGTACGGGAGGTAGATCACCGGCACGTCGAACACGCTGAACACCACGTCGCGCGCCGTGAGATACTGCTCGGGTTCGACCCGAAGCTTTCGCGCCTTGATTTTCCACGGCGTCCGACCGCCGGGTTCGGAGGAGTCATCGCAGGACGTGATGGTGGCGGTTTCCAACACATAACTCTCGTCCGCCCGTCGTTCGATCCTGGTTCCGGTAATAAAGTAGTGGTCGCGAGCGAGGAAGAACCGGCCGTTGGTCATGACCCCGCTCCTCGTCGTCAGATCGAGATCAAGAGAATCAGCCTGGAAGGTGTCGTCTCCGTCGCGCGCACGGAGAGATCCGGTTGCCGTCACGCGCCCGGTCCGACGGTATAACAGGGCGCGATCGGCTTCGAGCGACAGCGTCCCTTGGCTGAGGCGGACGTGGCCCTCCCCGGTGACGACGTCCTGCTCGCGCGAATAGGACATCTCGTCGGCCGAAATTTCAACGGCAACCCCACGGGTCTGGAAGGACTCCTGCAGCCGTTTGAGCTCGCCGAGCTCCGGGACTTGCGCCGCCGACGGCAGAGGGACGAGGGTGAGCAGTAAAAAGCTGGTGGCGACGAGGATCGCCCGACGCGCAGCGCGCAACCTCACCAGAAAACGGTCCGAGTATTCCGGGTTTGGAGCCTGTTCAGGAGCGCGCCATATGCCCCCTTCGGGGACTTCCAGCATTGTAGTCCTCGAAGGTAGGTCGCAAGGCGCCGGCGAGCACCGGACCGGAGCGTACTGTGTCGTACGTGAGGACCGGAGCACAGCCGGCAACGCCGCAGATGGCCGCTCATGGACAGGCTCCTACCCGCGCAGCACCGAGAGCTGGCCTCGCCCCTGGTAAATCGCCTTCACTTCCCCCACCGTGTACAGCGACCCGGTAACCACGCACCAGTCGTCGGGTGCCAAGCGCGCCTCAACCACCTCCAACGCGCTCGCCACGCTGGGCGCCACGCGAACGGGCGCGGCAAGGGAGGACGCCGCCTCGAGCAGAGTTTCCACCGGAGCCGCGCGGTGGTACGCGGGTTCGGTCAGCACGACCTCGTCGGCTAGCGAGCCCACCGGCTCGATGATCGCGTGCAGATCCTTATCAGCCAGGATGCCGAATACCACCACGAGGCGACGGATCCGTCCGGCCGCGCGTTCTCCCTCCAGGAACTGGGCCAGTGCCGCGGCTCCGGCGGCGTTGTGGGCCCCGTCCACCACGATCCGCGGAGAGGATTTGATCACCTCCAGCCGCCCTTCCCACCGAACGCCGGCCAGTCCACGCCGGATCGCTTCCACCTGAATGCGCACACCCCGCGCCCTTGCGTGCTCCACCGCCGCCAGCGCCGAGGCTGCGTTGGTCAGTTGATGACGCCCCAAGAGCGAACAGGCGAGACCGTCGACGCGGGTGGTCAGACCGTGGTATGCGAACGCGGCCGGCGAGGCCCCCTCCGCCCGCACGTGGCGGCCGATCACGGTCAAGGGCGAACGACGTTCCGCGGCGCGTGCGGACAATACCGCAAGCGCCTCATCATGCACGGTCGCCGTGACCAGCGGAACGCCGGGCTTGATGATGCCGGCCTTCTCTTCCGCAATGGCACCGACCGTGTCGCCTAGATACCGCTCGTGGTCCAAGTCGACGTTGGTGATGACCGACACGACGGGCCGGACCACGTTGGTCGCGTCCAGCCGCCCCCCCATCCCGACTTCGATCACCGCGATGTCGACGCGAGCCTCGGCAAAAGCCAGAAACGCCATGGCGGTCGTGAACTCAAAAAACGTCGGATCCACATCATGGGGCATCCCAGCCCGCAGCACCTCGGCGAGCGCCACCACGTCCGAGGCATCGATGGGACGCCCATTGATCCTGATCCGCTCGGTGAAGTCCACCAGATGCGGCGAGGTGTACAGCCCCACCGAGTACCCGGCCTCCCGCAGGATCGACGCCAGCATGGCCGCCGTAGATCCCTTTCCGTTCGTGCCCCCCACGTGCACGACGGCGAAACGCTCGTGGGGCCGCCCCACCGCATCGAGCAGCCGCGAGACCGGCGTCAGATCCATCCGCATCCCATGCCACTGCAGTTGATAGAGGAACTCGATCGTGTCAGCGTAACTCATGCGGTCAGATGTCCTAGATTCTGCAAACGAGCCCGTTCAGGAACGCGCCAGATGCAAGGCGCCGCGAGAACCGGAGCGCAGCGTACTGTGTGCGTACGTGAGCACCGGAAGCGCAGCGGCAACGCAGCAGATGGCCGTTCATGGACGGGCTGCTCTACAGGCAGGAGAGGAGCGAGGCGAGCGTCGCCTTCATCTTCTTGCGCTCGACGATCCGGTCGATCATCCCGTGATCGAGGAGAAACTCCGCGCGCTGGAAGCCGGCGGGCAACTGTTGTTTGATGGTTTGCTCGATGACCCGCGGCCCCGCAAACCCGATCAGCGCCTTGGGTTCGGCCAGGATGATGTCCCCCAGCGTCGCGACGCTGGCCGATACGCCCCCGTAGGTGGGATCGGTCAAGATGGAAATATAGGGCAGTCCGGCGCGCTGCAGCCGGCCGACTGCGGCCGACGTCTTGGCCATCTGCATCAGCGACAGGATCCCCTCCTGCATGC
Source organism: Nitrospirota bacterium (assembly GCA_040757335.1). Lineage (NCBI taxonomy): Bacteria > Pseudomonadati > Nitrospirota > Nitrospirota bacterium. The sequence goes on from JBFLXB010000006.1 coordinate 25,555, forward strand.
GCGCCCCGCCAGAGGCCGTGACCACGATAAGGGCGAGCCGGCTCCCTTCCGCGCGCTCCGCCGCTCGGACGATCCGCTCGCCCACGACCGAGCCCATGCTGCCTCCCATAAACCCGAAGTGAAAGACGCAGAGGGCAACGGTCTGACCTTCGATGGTCCCGGTCCCGCTGATCAGGGCATCGCGGCGCCCGGTTTGTTCCTGCGCCGCCTTCAGCCGATCGCGGTACTTCTGGGTGTCGCGGAACCCGAGCGGGTCGGTCGGAGCGAGGTCCCCGTCCCATTCTTTGAAGCTGCCTTCGTCCAGCAGGAGGGCAATACGCTCATCGACCGTGATCGGAAAGTGGTAGTCACATTTGGGACAGACCCGCAGGTTTCGCTCGAGCTCCTTGCGGTAAATGATCTCCCGGCAATGATTGCACTTGACCCACAGACCTTCCGCCGAGGGTTTGCCCCGCTTGTCGCCCTCGCCGTCGTCGTCCGCCTCGCGCTTGTCCTTTTTCTGAAACCAGGCCACGGATTCCCTCAGTGGACCGCACTCACGGTATCACACCCCCGTCCGGCGCGGCAAGAAGCCGGACCCGTGTCACGGCCCGGTTGGCACCCTGGCGGCACCGCGGTCGAGGGTGGAGCCGGCGCGGTCGATCCATTCCAAAATCTGGCGCTCGGAGGCCCGTGTCACGCCGGGAAGACTCCGCAGCAGATGCGAGGCAGCCAGTCCCCGCAGTTCGTCGATCGCCCCGCGTCGGCGGTACGCATCGACCAACAGCGCCACCTCGGGCGGCAGGCCGTCCTGGATCAACGCCTGCACCTCGGGGTCGGCCTGGCGGACCTGCGCCTCGTACGTCGCGAACGTGCCGGTCTCGAGGATCTCGTTGATCTTAGAGGCCAGCTCAGGACCAATGCCGGCAAGCGACTGGAGTCGCCCCTGCGAAGCCACTCGCTCGATCGGTTCGTGGCAGGCCCACACCGAGCCGGCGCCGCGACGATACGCCCGCACACGATAGGGGTTGTCGCCCTGGCGCTCGAGCAACTGGGCCATACGGATGAACGCACGAGCCACCGCACGATTGGTCTCACACGGGGTCACGGCGGGGGACGATAACACAGGCGGTCGGACAGGGCAAGTTACACGCCCCTTCCCCGGGGTGGTCCTCCGATGGGGTGAGAAGCCCTCCACTTCTCACCGGATCGACAGACCCCCCCGGGGATCATGGGTGTCCGAAACATTTCTTCGGATCGGGGGAGTTTAAAAATGCAACAGCCGTACCACCCTCCAAATCTGATTCGGCAAAAACTCGGTACCGAGATGCATGAATTTCAAAGAAGATTGGTTGTTAAGAAGCGACCTGGCCATCGGAATCTCCTCCAGGACTCGGCTTCAGGGCGAAATTCGGTATTTTTTTTCCATTTTGCTCGCATATGACGGGAACCAGCGCCCTCTGTCGCGTTCGGTTCTCAGGTTGACCTCTCCGGCACGACCCGATACAATAACGACCCGTCAACGCTTGAGGACCGCGTGCCCCGCCCCCAGTTCGTTCACCTCCACGTCCATACCCAATACAGCTTGCTCGACGGCGCCAATCGCATCGACCGCCTCGTTCGGCAAGCCGCGGCGTTCAAGATGCCGGCGATCGCGATGACCGACCACGGCAATCTCTTCGGAGCGATCGAGTTTTATCTCGCCGCAAGGAAAGCGGGGGTCAAACCCATCATCGGGTGCGAAATGTACCTGGCGCCGCAAAGCCGCTTTACCAAAGACGGCGCCGGCGAGCAGGACGACTCGTTCGAGACCAAGGGCGCGGGCCAACAGACCCCGTATTACCATCTGATCGTCTTGGCCGCGGACGAGGTCGGCTACAAGAACCTGATGAAGCTCGTGAGCCTCGCCCACCTCGAGGGCTTCTACTATAAACCGCGGGTCGACAAGGAGCTGTTGGCGCGCCACAGCAAGGGCCTGCTCGCCACCAGCGGATGCCTTCGCGGCGAGATTCCCTTTCTGCTCAACCAAGGCCTGCGAGAAGAAGCCCTCCAAGCCGCGGGCACGTATCAGGACATCTTCGGCAAGGACAATTTCTTCATCGAGGTCCAGGAAAACGGGCTCGAACAACAGACGCGGGTGAACCGCGACCTGGTCGAAATCAGCCGCCGGCTCACCATCCCGCTGGTCGCCACCAACGATTGTCACTACCTCGAACGTCACGACGCCAAGGCGCACGACGTGTTGCTCTGCCTGCAAACCGGCAAGACGCGACAGGACCCGAATCGCATGCGGTTCTCGACCGAGGAACTCTACGTCAAGTCGCCCGAGGACATGACGAGCCTGTTCCACGAATTACCCGACGCGGTTCGGCAGACCCTGTCGATCGCGGAGCGGTGCAACCTCGTCCTCGACCTGGAGACGTTTCACCTCCCGCATTACGCCGTCCCCGACGGCGTGACGCGCGACGCGCATTTGGAGCGGTTGGCCGTCGCGGGGCTTCGGGAACGCCTCGCCCGCATCCATCACGATCCGGCGACCGCCGCGGCGTACGAAATACGGCTGCGCGATGAGCTGGCCATGATCACGGCGATGGGATACGCCGGGTACTTTCTGATCGTGTGGGACATCATCAACTTCGCCCGCACGCACGGAATTCCGGTGGGTCCCGGGCGCGGCTCAGCGGCCGGCAGCTTGGCCGCATACGCGCTGCAGATCACCGATATCGACCCGATCCGTTACGGCCTCATCTTCGAGCGGTTCCTGAACCCCGAGCGCGTGAGCCTCCCCGACATCGACATGGATTTCTGCATGGATCGGCGGGGGGAGGTGATCCAATACGTGACTCAGAAATACGGGGCCGACCACGTCGCGCAAATCATCACCTTCGGCACCATGGCGGCCAAGGCCGCGATCCGGGACGTGGGGCGCGTGTTGGACATCCCATACGCCGAGGTGGACAAGGTCGCCAAGCTCGTGCCCAACACGTTGAATATTTCGCTGGAGGACGCGCTCGCCGAGGAGCCCCGGCTCAAAGAGCTCGCGGACACGGATCCGAAGATCGGCGAATTGATCGCGCTGGCCAAGTCGCTCGAAGGGCTCGCCCGGCACGCCTCCACCCACGCGGCGGGGGTCGTCATTTCCAAAGAACCGCTGACGGAGCACGTCCCCTTGTATCGGGGGGTCAACGGTGAAGTCGTCACCCAGTTCGCGATGACCGAGATCGAGAAGATCGGGCTGGTGAAGTTCGACTTCCTGGGGCTGCGCACACTGACCGTCATCGATCACGCGGTCAAGATGATCAACGCCCGACGGCCGGAGCAGCCTCCGCTCGGCTCCGCCGACATCCCGCTCGACGACGCCAAGACCTACGAGCTCCTGGGAACGGGCCAGACCACCGGCATCTTCCAGTTGGAGAGCGGGGGCATGCGCGATCTCTTGGTCAAGATGCGCCCGGAGCGGTTCGAGGACTTGATCGCGATCCTCGCATTGTACCGTCCCGGCCCGATCGGCAGCGGGATGCTGGATGATTTCATCAAACGCAAGCGCGGGCAGACCAAGATCCAATACGAGATTCCCGAGTTGGAGGACTTGCTCAGAGAAACGTACGGCGTCATCGTCTACCAGGAGCAGGTGATGAAGATCGCCAATCACCTGGCCGGGTTTTCCCTGGGTGACGCGGACTTGCTGCGCCGCGCGATGGGCAAGAAGCTTCCCGAAGAAATGGACAAGCAGAAGGCGCTCTTCATCGCGGGCGCGGCGAAGAACGGGGTGGACGCCAAGAAAGCCGAGAAGATCTTCGACCTCATGGCCTACTTCGCCGGTTACGGGTTCAACAAGAGCCACAGCGCTGCGTACGCGCTCATCACGTATCAGACCGCGTACCTCAAAACCCATCACCCGCTCGAGTTCATGGCCGCGCTGCTGACCAGTGAAATGGGCAATGAGGACAAGATCGTGCAATACATCGGCGAGTGTCGCACCATGGGCATCGCCATCCTGCCGCCCGACGTCAACGAGAGCAACGAGGGGTTTACGATTGCGGGCAGCGCGATCCGGTTCGGGTTGGTCGCCATCAAGAACGTCGGGGCCAGCGCGATCGAGTCGGTCCTCGAAGCGCGGCGCACCCACGGCCGGTTCCGATCCCTGGCGCACTTCTGCCGCGAGGTGGATCTGCGAAAAGTCAACCGCCGGGTGATCGAGAGCTTGATCAAGTGCGGGTCCTTCGCGTCGACCGGCGCGCGCCGCGCGCAACTCATGCAGGTGTTGGACCGGACCATGGAGGCCGCTGCGGCATCGCAAGACGAACGGCGAAGCGGTCAGGTCGCATTGTTCGGGTCGTCGACGGAACACGAGCCGGCGGATACCGCGCCGGAACCGGTCATGCCGGAGTGGGACGACACGACGCTCGCTCGATGCGAGAAGGAGACGCTGGGATTCTATATCACGAGCCATCCGCTGGCCCCCTACGCGCCCGACGCCGAGCGGCTGGGAGTCACGCCGACCGATCGCCTGGCCGACGCGGGCGACGGAGACGACGTGCGCGTGTGGGGCGTGCTGGCGAGCCAGAAGGTCACCACCACGAAAAAGGGCGACCGCATGGCCTACGTGCGGGTGGAGGACCTTGGCGGCAGCGTGGAAACGATCGTCTTCCCCGACCTCTACGCGGCATCCGCCGAGCTGTTGGCGTCCGATCAACCGCTGCTGATCGACGGAACACTGGACAAAGGAGACAAAGGGATCAAACTGAAGGCCACGCGGATCGTGTCGCTGGAATCCGCGCGCCAGCGGGCGGGAGGCTACCTGGAGATCGTGGTCGACGACGGCGTGAGTCGTGACGGGCTTAGACAGCTCAAAGACACCCTGGAACGCCACCGCGGTTCGTATCCGGTGTGGCTCCGGGTGCTGCTGCGCCAATCCCGCCGCGAATCGACCATCGTCGCGGACGACGGGCTGCGCGTGAACCCCACCCGCGCCCTGATCGACGAGATCGAGTCCGGACTCGGCAAGGGGACCGCGGCGGTCCGCAGCGATCCGTATCGCGCCCCCTCACGCCCGGTCTCTTCGGCGCGGACCCGCCGCACGATGCCGTCGCGGGCGACCCCATGAGCGAGTATCTGGATTTCGAGCGTCCGCTCGCCGAGATCGAGGAGAAAATCGAGCGCCTCAAGGGGTTGTCGAAAGACCAGCCGAAATCCCAGGAGGAGATCCAGAAGCTGCACAAGCGAGCCCAGCAACTTCGGCGCGACATCTACGGGCGGCTGACCCCGATGCAGACGCTTCAGATCGCGCGCCACGCCAACCGTCCCACCACCCTCGACTACCTCGGGTTTCTCATCCAGGATTTCGTCGAGCTGCACGGCGACCGGTTGTTCGCCGACGACGCCGCCGTGGTGGGCGGTGTGGGGCGTCTCGACGGCTCGCCGGTCATCGTCATCGGCCACCAGAAGGGCCGGAACGTCCGGGAGCGCATCAAACGGAATTTCGGAATGCCGCACCCGGAGGGGTATCGCAAAGCGCAGCGATTGATGCGGCTCGCCGAGCGCTTCAAGCGCCCCGTCATCACCTTCATCGACACGCCCGGCGCCTACCCCGGGGTCGGCGCCGAAGAGCGCGGACAATCCGAGGCCATTGCCGCCAGCCTGCGGCTGATGGCGGAGCTGCGAACACCCATCATCGCGGTCGTGATCGGCGAGGGAGGGAGCGGCGGTGCGCTCGCGCTCGGTGTGGCCGACCGCATCCTCATGCTTGAGTATTCGATTTACTCGGTCATCAGCCCTGAGGGTTGCGCCGCGATTCTGTGGAAGAGTCCGGAGAAGGCGGCCGAGGCAGCCGAAGCGCTCAAGATGACGGCCAAAGACCTGATGACCATGGGCGTCATCGACGAGATTGTCTCAGAACCGGCCGGCTGCGCTCACCGCCAGCCAGCGGAGACCGCGGCCGCCATCAAGCGTTCGCTCACCCGTCACTTGACCGAACTGTCCGATCGCTCCGCCGACGAGTTGCTGCTCGCCCGCTACGAAAAGTTCCGCAAGATGGGGGCCTTCCAGTAACCCCACCCGGGCGTTTGAACGCGCCTGACTCGGGGTGTATGACTCACCGGGTCGGAGGCTGGTAGATGCCCGCCAGCCCGTCGACGGCCGGCAGGACCCTGAACTATCGACCGGTCACAGCTTCTCGTCGCACTCGCTGGGAGCACGGCCCGATTCGGAGGGGTCGCTCTCCAGAACGGCGTCCGCATCGATGAAGAACTCATACGGACGTCCGGCCTGTTTGCCTTGGCGATGGTAGACCCCTTGAACCAAGGCGGGTTGGCACTGTCTGACCCTCGGCATGGTCAGGCTGATCACCTTCACGGCATACGCGGTCGGCGGACCGATCGTTACGGTTTCCTCCAGCATGATGACCGCGTACTCGCTCCCTCGCCGCCCCTGCTCGAACGCGATGGAACTGACCACTCCGGTCACCACCACGCGCTTGCCGTCGTAGCGATCGGGATCCGCCACCAGATCGTGGATGGCGACGTTCGCCGGAACCTCTCGGGGCTGCGGCGTTGCCCCGGCGACTCCGAACGGCACGGCAAACAGCGCGATCCCGACGAACAATCCCCGGCAGAGTCTGCGCACCATCGGCTGGCTCTCCATCAAGGTCACACGAACACCTTACCACGCGCCGCTTCTCAAGACAAAAAACCGGGTGGTATAATGCCGCACGGCTATTTCCTGGGACAGGGAGGGAACATGGGTCGGAACGGTCGCGTCACGCCGCTCGTCGCCATAGTGGGGTTGGTGTCCGCTCTGGGAGGCTATGACCGCGCGCTCAGCGAGGGCACGACCGCCCAACCCGACGCTGCTCCGAAAGGGATCCTGGTCGAAGTCTTCCTGTCCCCCGACCACCGTGACGACATCCCCGCGATCAAACGGGATTTCGAGGCCCTGTCCGTCACGCGCCTAAGAACGCAAGTCTTCCGGTTGGGACATCCGCCGAAGAATATCGCGATCGGTCGTGACGTCCCAGCGCCCGTCGCCCAGCTCGCGATCCGCCTCGCCGTGGCCTACAACGGCGGCGTCGAATTCCTCCTCCCCCAATACCGGTTTTTCCCGAGCCACGTGGCGATCGGGACCTCGGCGTTCGACGAGGCGTCCCAGATCCCGATCAGCCCGGAAGGACTTGAACAGCTCAGAGATCCGACGCTCACGACCGAGGCGTTTCACGAGTTGTACCGCCGTCTCACCGGCGAAGCCCAGCGCCGGCCGACCTACCTCGAGTGAGATCAGCGACAAGCAGGAGCGTGTCCGAGTCTTCGGACAGTTGAGCCGTTCAGATGGCCTTTCTTGGACGGCGCCTCGCAGGATACTGAAAAACGGAAGAGGGAGGGCAGCCGGCTGCTCAAAAAGTTCCGGCTGCAAAGCCGCAAGGGAGGAGGAAACCGGAGCGTACTGGGTCGTACGTGAGGCGAGTGGCGCCACGAAGAAGTGGCGCCAAGTTACGAGCGCCGCCGAGACGGTGAGGCGGCCGAGGCTCCCTCAGATTTAACGCAGCAGACGGACTTTTTCAGCAGCCGGTTAGGGCGTCTGAAGTTCGACGGATGGCGGGACCAAGTGATGCGGTTGGAGCGCGGTCTGGAGCCGGTATGACGTTTGGAGATCGTGGAGAGGGATGTTCACCTCCGCCACATCGAACCGAAAATCCACACCGACACCGCCTGAGGGCGGGACGGCCACTTGTTGCGCCTGGACTTTCATGTGGGGATGCCACGCCACGACGTCGTAGACGCCGGGAGGAACATCCGAGATCTTGAAGCGACCATCCGCGGTCGTCACGGCGAAATACGGATTGCCCACGGCTATTCCCCAGGACTGCATGAAGTCGTGCACTCCGCACTGGGTTTTGAACAGGTAATGGCCTTTTCGCATCCGGATCTTCTTCTCCGCCGTGCTCTCCGGGACCGTCGGCTTGTTGAACATCGCAAAGGTGTATTCGTCGGCCATGGAATACGCTTGAACGTCGTGGGTGATCGGATCCTCGTTCCGAATCACGATCGGATGGGCGTTGCGAACCGGCGTTACAAACGGCCCGATGCGACAATTCCTCAACCGCAGTTCAGGGGTGTAGTCGAACCGCTTCCCTTTGGCCACGCCGACCACCGCAACGACCACGCCCTCGAATCCTCCTTCGCCGTCAACGTGGAATTCCTTGAGCAGGCGGTTGCCCTTCCCGTCCGAGATCGAGCGACAGAGCTCGATGTTTGGCGAGAAGATCAGGTGGAAAATCCGCGCGGGCGGAGCTTGGCCGTCGAGGAACACCCGCCCTTCAATGACGCCTCCGTCCGTGACCTCGATCTCTTGATAGGCCCTCACCTCGACGGCAGGGGCGACCATCGCCAGCACCGACAACAACGTCGCGGCGACGCCTGGTCCCAACCATCCTTTGATCGTCATGGAAATACTCCTCAGCGCCGGACACCACTCACCGGGTCGCAGTACGGAGGTTCACACTGCTCGAGGTGATCGTGGGGTCTCGCTTCGGGGCCGATTCGAAACTTCTCCTGGCGCTCGTACAGCGGTCGTATCACTTCGCGACCGTCGAATTCAAACGTGAGCGCGATCGACTCCCCTTCCCTGATCGTGATCTCACGCTCAATGGGCTTGAGATGGGGGTGCCAGGCAGTGACGCGGTAGGTCCCGGGCGGTAATTGGTCGATCGAGAACTCTCCCCCTCTCCGGGTCTTGGCATAATAGGGATTGTCGACCACGTAGCCCCAACTCTGCATGAACTCGTGCATCCCGCAAATCATCTGCGCGATCCGCTTCCCTTTCTCCAGATGCACGATCCCCCCGCGCGGTTCGGTGGAGACGGGCAGCGGGAAGTTCAACACGATGTTCCCCCGTTCGCTCTGGAAGATCTGGCTGTTGTGGATGATCGGATCCCGATTGACGACCGTGATGGGCTGGTCGTTTTGCATCACGGTCACCAGCGGGTGTTCGTGACGCAGCCTCCCTTCTTTCCCAACCGCGAACTGCTCGTCGTCCTGGACGTCGGCGGGATGGAACATACAATCCACCACGACGTAATCGTTCTTGATCGGCGCGAACGGTTTTCCCCTTGTGACTCCCTGGACCGCGACCACGGCATCTTGGAGTCCTCCGTCCGACGCGACTAGAAACTCCTCGAGGAGGATGTGGCCTCGCCCGTCCGAAATCTTTCGACAAAAGGGACCGAACGGATACAACACGAGCGGAAACACTCTGGGCTCGGGAACCTCGCCCTTCAACACCACCTTCCCCGTGATCGCCCCACCGGTGACGACGGGAAGTGGCTCGTAACCAAACGCCTGGGGCAATCCCACGAACACGCCAAGGAGCGCGACCACGCCTGCCAGTTGCTTTAGTGAGATGTTCACCACAACACCCTTTGTCAGATCCGACCAGGGACCAGATAGACGAAGATCGGGGCAGGTGCCAAGGGCATCCTGCCCCGATCTTCACGTTCCCCTACCAAACTGCCACGGTCACTTCCGAAGCATCGAGACCGGTCCAGTGGGCTCCGGTTTCACTTCGGACAACTCTTCGGGCTGATCAATCGCCGGGACCTCGGCGGTCTGCCCGCCGGTTCCGCCGCTGTTCAACGACAGAATCCTCTTGTCGCCGACCGGCAGTACGCTGAGATATCCCCATTGCCCGGCCTGGGCGTACGGCATCCGATGATTCTGCCAGACATACACGCCGGGAATGGCGAACGGCCCACCGGCGCCTTCTTTCAAATACACGTCGAGGTACTCGGACCCTCCGAACTGCAGGCTGCTGAGCATGTCCGCGCCGGGCATGTCCGGCTTGAACGGCCACTCGTGGCCCTCCAGGCTGAAGATCTGGTTCTGTTCGTTGAACGCGCCGAACACCCGGATGCGAACCGGATCCCCTGCGTGCGCTCGGATGGTCGGCGTGGCCGGTTCCGTTTCGTCGGCCACGCAGGCGGTGAACATGTTGCCGTACTCGCAGCCGTTTTCCTCGCGGTACGCCCACGGCTCCACCCGGTAATTGACCCCGGTCAACCCTGCGATCTGCTGAATGTAGGGCATGAACGAGGTGCCGATGATGTTGTCTTCATCCTGGAAGAACAACGACGCGTCGCGATAGTCGGACCGCCCCTTGTTCTCGGGAAGGGACCGATCGACGAGCACGTCCACCTGCCAGGCGTTCTTGAGCGTGACGTCTTCCCCGGTCTTGGAGTCGCGGTACTTCGAACCACGCGGGCCGACCACGATGGCGCCGAACAGGCCGTCCCGAACGTTGTTCACGAAATTCCCCCAATCCCACACCAGGGCGGCCGTCTCCCCATACTGGGGATGCGCGTAAAACGTATAGGTGCGGCTCTGACCGGGTCCCACGGTTTGGTCGCCGGGGTTGTTCCCGACGTTGGCGCCGTGAGAATCCTTGGGATCGAACGCCAGCATGTCCGCGCTGAACGACGCGCGGCTGCCCTTCATCTCGTTCTTGAGTTTGACCTTCACGCAATCCCCGACGTTGACGTGCAGGGTCAACGGCATGGGCTGCTCGCCGCCGGTCGCCACCTTCGTCTTTTCACCCTCGAGCATATAGATCTTGCCTTGCGGGTTGGCGACTTGCAGTTTCCGGTCGAAGTCCACCTCGATCACGTCGGCGGCCTTGGGGTTGAACTTCAAGGCCCGGTCCGCCGCGATCACGTTGAAGGTCTTGACCGGAGCGTCCGCCGGACAGACAGACTTCGCAGACTCGGGGATGTCGGAGCGGCCGGGCAGCTTTTGCAGGTCAGGAGTCGCCTTATCCAAGACCCGGATGATGCCCCAGCTCCCTTCCGACAAATGCGACGCGCGCCCGTTGTAGTGCAGGTAATCGCCCGCGATCTGTTGAGCCCCGCCGGCCTTCGTGACGAGGTCATACCGCTCCGCAATCCCAACGTGGTGGGCGTTTCGCAGGTCCGATTTCTCCGCGTATCGCTCGGTGCGGAACGCGTGACCCGCCAAGTGCCACGTGTGGCTTTCGTTCATCAGGGTGTGGAGCAACCGAAACACCATGGTGTCGCCCAGGTACGCGCGCAGCATGGGCGTGCTCGGGTCTTGGTGGGCCTTGCTCGAAAAGATCAACGACGGGTCAGGGTTGTTCTTGAGCCGCCGCGCCACGGACTCGGCTCGGAAATTGAATCCGCCTCCGGTGGTGTGCGTGCCGCCGTTCAACTTGACCGCTGCGACGGGGTCCAAGTCGTACGGCATCTGGAACGACAGCGTCTGGCCGGCGTCGATCGCCACCTGTAACGTCTGGCCGGGCGGGTTGCCTTCCGAGACCACCTGAGCCGTGGTGGGAACCGTGTCGTGCGGCATGACCACCAGTTCGCGGAAGCTCCCGTTCACGCCGTATCCGATGGGTTCGGTCGAACGGATGTCCGCGACCGGGCCGCTGCGAATGGGCTCCCCGGTCTTGGGATCGTGGTACGTCGCGCCCACCGGCTCCACGATCATCGCCCCCACGCCGCCGTGCGGCCAGGTCGTGGCGCCGAACGCGTGGTCGTGCCAGAACACGGTTCCGATGTCCGCGTCGACCCACATCCGATACCGGACGAATTCCACCGTCGCGATCTCGTTCTTCTTGTGGTCGAATCGCAACGGTTCGGTGAACGTGACCGTATCGCCCTTGATGTCCTTGACCCAGAGGATCTCCGAGGTCTTGACTTCGTCCGCCCCGATCATCAAGTCGCTGCCGACGTGGAACGGCGTGGCCCCATCCGCCATCTTGATCTTGATGCTGGTGGCCCCGGCTTTGACGTCCTCGGTCAGCACCGCGTTCATGGGCGTCGGGAGGCCCTTGTGCTTCTCCTTCTTCATCTGCGTGAACGGACGGACCGCCTGCTCGTACGAGAAGCCGGTAATCACGCCGTCCGAGGCTTGGTTGTCGAACTGAATGAAGTGCGGGTGGATGTTGATCTTCGACATCTGGAAGTTCGTGGTGTCGTTGTCCTGCCACTCGCTCTTCAGGATGACGTCCACGCAGTCGTACACGCTCGCGCGGTACACCAGCGGAATCGTCTTGTCCCCGGCGGGGTTGGCCCGCACCGCGGCCTCCTCCTCGTGAAGGACGTAGAGCAGGCCGTTGGGATCCACCACCGGCTTCTGCTTACCGATTCCTTTGCTGAGTTGAATCGGCGTCTGGATGAAGTGGATCGTGTACTGCTTGCGTCCCGCGTTCTCGGGACAGAGGCTCCACCGGCCGTGTTCTCCGGGTTTGGCCGGCTGGTTGGTTTCCTCGCCGACCGCGCCTTTGCCGCCGGGATCGGTCGACAGCGCGCCGTTCTCCTTGGCCATGTGGATTGGTTCGAGCCACGGGGCCGGGCCATGATGGCGCGCAAACGGCACGCGTTTGCCGAAGTGGGGTTTGAAGTGCGGCCAGGCCAGTTTGCCGGTCTTTTCCTCGAACAGAATGGGCGGCCGCTTCCCAGGCATCGGCGACTTGTACTTCGGGAAATCGAACGTCCCGGTCGCCTCGGGTTCGCCCAGCGCCTTGTTCCCGTCCCACGTCCAATCCCAGACGGTCGCGTCGTAGGCCGTGATTTGCCCCTTCTCGTCAGCGGTATGCCCGGGCTGACCGGCCGGAGGGACCATCATCTTCACCCAGTCCTTGACCGACACGTCCGGCGTCGGCTTGGACCAGTCCGTCTTGGCAGCGGTGATATTCCACTTCTTGTCGTACCAATCCGCGGTCTTGCCCACCAATTTGTCCGACGTCACGGGTAACTTCATGCGCCCCTTGCGATCCGGAAGTTCTTGCAAGGGAGGCATGATGTCCGTGCTGACGTTGGGATAGTTGCCGGTCTGCAAGGTGTTGTACACCCGCCAATACCCCCACATCCCGGCGACATAGTGGTGCGCCACGTGGCAGTGGAACAGAAAGTCTCCGGCCAGTTGCTGGCACAGGCCAGACCCGCACTCGGTCTGCAGATCGAGCACCTCGGACGGACCGATCACCTGCACGTCCACGCGGTCCGAGGTCGTCCTGACTTCGGGATACTTCACCGGACCGTCTTGCGCGGCCGTGAGCAAGAACGACTCCTTTCCGTCGGCTTTGGGCTGTCGGAGCCAACGGATCGTGCCGCCGTGAGGGTGGTGGGAGTGAAACACCTCGCCGCCGCCGTGCACCAGGCGGAACTTGACCGGATCGCCCATATACGACCGCGGAATCGTCGTGGGAACGTCTCCGAAGGTGTACGAACTATAGGACAGCGACTCGTCCTCATGATGGAAGTACTTCTCTTGCAGCGCGAGGTTGTTCACCCCGAACGGTTCGCTGCGGTAGTTGATCGCGCGCGCCGACGGACGGTACGCGTCGGTGTTGGGATCGCGTTGCGGAATCGTCTCGCCGCTGCGATTGAGCGGACGGAACGACTCGTCGCCGATTTCGTGATAGATGATGACGAATTCACGGAAGTCCGGCCCCTTGGGGTCGTCGATCATGACCTGCCACCCGCTCTTCGTCTCTTTCCCGGTGAGCGGGTCGAGGTAGCGGGAACCCATCGGCTCCACCATGAAGGTGCCGATCATCCCGAGGCTTGCCTGGTCACGCCCGACGTGACTGTGAAAGGCGTGCGCTCCCTCTTGCTCGGTCGGACGGACGTACCATTCGAACACCTGGCTCTCACCCTCTTTGACCGTTGAGTCGGGATTGGCGATGGTGGCCGCTGCGCCGGTCGCCTTCACGATGGTGCTGGACCCGTGGATATGAAGGCTCACGTCCTCGCCGTCCAGCTTGTTTCGCAAGGTGATGCGCACGCAGTCGCCCTGATTGGCTCGGATGTTCAACGGCTGGATCAAGTCGGTCTGCAGTCCGGCCGACACCGCGCCCGGATCATACCCGGCCTTTTCCCGAGCCGCTTGATTGGTCTTTTCCTCCTGGCGGACCTTGTCCACGTTCTCGGTGAGCACGTACATGTACCCGGGATGGTAGTCCAGCCACTGGTTCAGCGTGATTTCCACGTTGATGGCGGAAATGTCGTAGTCCTTCACCGGGGCCTCTTTCGGGCACGCGCCCCCGCTGGTCACGCTTTCGCTGACAGCGGTGGGCCCCAGAAAGAAGCTCCGGTCCATCTGCTGCATCATGCTCATGCCGCCGAACGCTCCGTCACCGCCGCTGTGCTGGGCATGGCCTTCGCTGCCCTTGGCGATCTCTTCCATGAGCTTTTTCATGGCGGCGTCGACCCGATCGCGGTGCCCGGCCCGTCCCTCGGCCGCGTCCTCGCGCTCGATCTGGGCCCTCAACTTCTCCTCCCACCCCGCATTTGCCGGCTCCGCCACGGCAGCGGCGTCGTGGTCGTGATGGGCACCCTCGACATCCGAACCCGCCAGCAACCCGGCCGGTTGACCGACCAGCAAAACCACCCCCAAACCCAACGCCCAGAGAACTCGCCCTAACCTGTCCATACCAGACCTCCCCTTTTCCCAGTTCTTGCACCGGTCAAACATCGTAGCTACTCGCCATGGCTCGGAGTGCAGTACACAAGCCGGAAGTCCCTCTCGAAACCCTGTGAAAGACGCGCCGCGGAAGAGTTCTCACACCGTGACCTGCTGATGACGGGATTACTTCAAAAGAAGGGAGGGGGATGGGCATGAAACTACGCTTACGGGTGACGGCAGCCTTTGTTCCTCAGGGTCAGCCGAAAGGCTTACTTCTTTCGACGGAGGTAAAAGCGCTTCCTTATACTTGGATTCACCAGCGGCTGTCAAGCAAAAAGTGACGGGTGGGAACGATTGGCGGCTTGGATCTGACGAACCCAGGCCGCGGGCGTTATTCGCCGTGGTGCGCGTGCGGCCTGCGGACGCAGTAGGGTCCCTCGCAGCCCTGGAGGTCGACGTTGGGATCTCGTTCCGGCGGGATTCGGAACTGGGCTTGGGTTTCGTAGATCGGACGCACCACCTGGGCCGCATCCAGCTCAAAGTCGAGGGCGACGGTCCCGTTGGCCGGCACCGTGACTTGTTTGACGAGCGGATCCATGTGCGGATGCCAGGCCGCGACCAAGTACGTCCCGGGCGACAGATTCTCGATGGCGAACGTCCCATCCTTGCGCGCCTTGGCGAAGTACGGGTTCTCGGCCACCCACGCCCAGGTCTGCATGTACTCGTGCATGCCGCAGATGATCTGGACAATCCGCTTGCCGCGCTCGAGGTCCACGTAGCCGCTGTGAGCCTTGTACGAAACCGGGATGGGAAAACTCAGCACCCGGTTGCCCTTTTCCGCCTGATACACCTGCGCCGCGTGCATGATCGGATCGCGGTTCGTCACCGACAACCACGAGTCGTCCCGCATGACCGTGACCAGCGGATGGACGTGCGTCAACCGGCCGTCGTGGAGTTCAAACTGCTCGCTCTCCGGCACATCGGCCGGGTGAAACATACAGTTCACGGTCAATAGCTCCGTGTCGCGCGACTTGAACGGCTTCCCGCGCTGGACGTTCAGGACCGCCACCACCGCGTCCTGGAGGCCCCCGCCGGAATCCACGTTGAACTCCTTGAGCACCACGTGGCCCTCGCCGTCCGAGATCTTCTTGCAAAAATCCCCGAACGGGTAGAGCACCATCGGAAATACGCGGGGCTCGGGCACATCCCCCCGCAACCTGACGGTTCCGGTGATCGTGCCCCCGTTCGCGACGTCGGCCATTTCATACGACCACGCAACGGCTGCCCCTGCGGTCCACCCCACCGCCAGCGCGGCGAGAGCCGCCCCTGCAACCTTCTTTGTCATGCTGGTCATGTGATTCCTCATGCGTCGTCTCAACGGTAAAAATAACCCGAGGAAAAGCGAATAGCAACCCAATGCCACACCCCCATGCGCGCCAACGCAGCAGATGACCACTCATGGACGGGCTCCCAGAGAGGCGGCGCAGCGAAAGCCGATGGTGTCCCGGCGTGCGTCCGGGCTCGCCGCGCTTCGCGTTGCGGTTCTGAGCATCACCGGATCGCTTCGCCACGACCCGCCCCGGACCACTTTGTAGCGTCCAACGGGCGGGCCCTGGGGGTTTCGATCCGGCATGCCGCGATACCAGTCGATCCCGTTCCAATCCGCAACCCACTCGGCCGCGTTGCCGGCCATGTGGAGCACACCGTAGGGACTTTGCCCGGCCTCAAACGTCGCGGTCGCGGCCATCGGCGGCTTGGGCGGGCTCACCGCTCGAGCGTACACCGCGCGGATGTGATCCGGCGGATCGTCGCCCCACGGGAACAACCGGCCATCGTCTCCCCGTGCGGCTTTCTCCCACTCGGCTTCAGTGGGCAGCCGCGCTCCGCGCGAGCGACAATACTCGTTCGCCTCATACCACGTGACGGAGACAACCGGAAGCGCGCCGGCGTCGGTTACCCCATTACCAGCGGTGGCGCCGTCGAGCCACTGGAGATCCGCGGGCTGTCCCCCGAGATCATCGAGGACCCACCGCAGGTAGTTCGCCACGCTGACCTCCTCGCGGTCGATCACGTAGCGGTCGAGCCAGATCCGGCGTTGCGGGATTTCGGTGTTGTCGTATGGGGTTCGCAAACCCGACGTCGGCGGCAGTTGCGGGGATCCCATGAGAAACCATCCCGCTTCGATCGCGATGACCGGAGACGGACGGGCCGTTTCCATCATGGCGCGGAGCCGGCCCATGGTCTCGTCCCCCGTTGGGGATTCCGCGGGCGGGGGCGAGACGGCTGAACACGCGACCAGCCCCATGACCATCCACCCGGGAAATCGGACACCCATCAACGCGACGGCGGCCTAGCGCGGAAGAGTGGTGTAACGCGTCAGGAACTCAACGACTTCTCGCTGTTCGTCCGGCGTCAGGCCGGCGCCTGGGGCCATCCGAGCGACCGTGGGCGCCCAGTCCCGCTGATTCGGAGCTACCCGCCAGTAGGTCGGTTTCCGGCTCAGCAGCGGATCGGTCCACCCGTGACACCCCGCACACTTCTGGAACGCAGGCGGTGGCGCTGGGGTGGAAGCCGGGTCCCGGCGCACGGGTCGATCGACCAACGAGGCGATGATATTCGCCACGGGCTCCTGCGAGACACGCTCGGGAGGCTGAAACCGGAGCCCGCCGTCGAGCGACAAGAACAACCCGTGGTCGTGCGTCCCCGCGTACAGCCGGTCAGGATCGGTCGGGGCAACCGCCAAGGCTTCGACGTCATCTTTCGGCGGGATTCCGTCCCCCACCTTCATCCAGGTCGCCCCGTTGTCGTTGCTGCGAAACAAACCCCGGCGCAACACGCTGACCCACAACCGTTTCGTGCCCGCGGGCCCGGCCAACACCAGCCGCACCCACCCCCGTTCAAACTCCTTGCCGAGCGGCGCCCAGCTACGGCCTCGATCATCCGACCGAAACAGTCCTTGGCGGCGCGTGCCGGCGTAGAAACGTCCTTGCGCGTCCTCGACCAGCGCCGAGATCGCCGCGTGGCTGAGATCCTGTCCAGTCGCCCGCCACGCCGCATCCCGCCCAGTGCGCGCAAAGAGCGTGCCCTGTCCCAACCAGGCCGTGCCCGAACGAACCAACAATGCGGCCAAGACCTCCCCTTCCATGGCGGGCAATCCCTCCCCGTACGGGGTCCAACGGCCGCCGCCGTCCACGGTCTGGAAGACGTCGCCGGTGGACGTGGACGCGACCAAACGTTCGGGCTGCGAGGAATCGAGGGCCAAGGCGTGAATATTGGTGTTCCCGAGCCCGTGGCTCACCGCGTCCCACGATCGTCCGCCGTTTCGCGTGCGAAAGACGCCGCCGCCGAACGTGCCGACATAAGCCACGTCGGCGTCTTTCGGATGGATCACCACGTGGTACGCACTGGTGTTGAGGATGCCGTCGCGCGCAGGTAGCCAGGTGCGGCCCCGGTCCGTGCTCTTCAGGATGCCGACGGGACGGCCCGCGGCATAGAGCACCGACGGGGTCGACGGCGCCACCGCGATCTGATTGATCAGCAGCGGTTCGGCGGAGGCGACCTCGACCAGGATCGTCGCCGCACCCAGTGCGGCCGCCACGGACGCCCAGATTCGGGCCACCGGATGTGCGGTCATTACCGAAGCTCGATGAGCCGGGCCAGAGATTCGGCGCGTCCCGTCCGGTAGTCCTTCCAGGCCACGAGATAGCCAGCACCGCCAGCCGCCACGGTGGTAAAGTGGTTGCCCTTTGAATCCGGGACCACGGTGAAGGCGAGCGGCTTCCGGCCGCGCGCCCACCGCAACGCCCGCACGTCCCGTATCACGTCGGTGATCCTGGTCGTGGCGACGCTCGACGACGGGTGCCCTTCTTCCCACACCACCAGGCAATCGTCGGTCCGGCACGACACCGCGGGAAACATGTGGAACCGAGGCGCGGAGGACAGGGGTATGCCGCCTGGCTCTGTAACCTCCCCATCCCGGGTCAGCGTGGTTCCGTAGAGGGCAAAGGTGTCCCCGGCTCGTTTGTCGACCCACACCACCAGGCTGTCGCCGGATCCACGGAGTCCGCCCACCGCCGGATACCCCTGTTCCCCGTCGGCGAGCGAGACCGCGATGCGTTCAGGGTCCAACACACGCCCCTCGTCATCCACCCGCGCGGCGGAGATGTCGGTTTCACCGCGCCGCGCGTCCATCCACGCCACCACGAAGGCGCGGCCGTTCCACGCTACGGCAGGACGCGTCTGATCCCGGTCTCCCCCGCCCACCACCAGCCCCTCGGGGTCGAGCACCCGACCGTCCGGCGCGATCCGCGCCGCCACGATGTCCCAACCGGCCCCTGATCGCTCCTGCATCCAGACCGCCAGAAACACCCGGCCGCTCCACGCCACGCGCGGATGGCGGCGATTGCCCGATCCGACGCCGATCGCCAACCCGTCGGGGTCAAGGACGGTCCCGTCGGCCCGGACGCGCGTGCCGTAGATCTCCCAGTTGCGCCGGCTGCGCAGGTCTTGCCACAGGACGAGGTGGACGTCGCCGCCCCACGTCACGTCGGGAAATAGCGTGTCGGACGGCCCTTGCCCGATCGGAAACCCGTCGCGCGGCGCAACGGTGTGATCGGGACTCACCCACGTGCCGTACACGTCGCTCGGCCCCCGGCGCGTGGTCTGCCACACCACGAGAAAGCGTTGTCCGTTCCACGACGGCACCGGGTCCTCCTCCTCGTCGGCGGCCCGCGACGACAGCACCAGCTCCGACCCGATCCGCAGCGCGTCTTCACCGTCCCCGGGTTTCCCCCCCGGGCCGAGTCCGGCGCAGCCGACGAGGCTTGCCAGCGCGAGCAAGGGCCAGGGCAGCGCCCGGGCGATGGCGTCAACGCGGGGCAACAACGATCCCCATCAAACCCTCGGCGGCGCCCGTCTCCAGCCACGCCACGACCTGACGCGATTCGGAGTCGATCACGGCGATGCGGTCCGTTTCGCGATGGGTGACGTACACGCGGCGACCGTCGGGCGCCACGCTGACGCGCCACGGCGACGGTCCCACCGGAACCACCGCCTCCTCGCGATCGGTCGCGGTCGAGACGACCGACACCGTGTCGGCCCCGCTGTTCGCCACATACACGGTGCCTCCGTCCGGCGCCGACGCGATCCCGACCGGGTTGAGGCCGACCGCCACCGTGGCCACGACGGTGTCGCGCGCCACGTCGATCACCGAAACCGCTCCCGGCCTCTGGTTCGTGACGTACGCAAAGCGCCCGTCCGTGGACAGCGCGATGTCGACGGGAAACATGCCGACCGGAATCGTTGCAACGACCAGATACGAGGCGGTGGAGACCACCGAGACGGTCCCCGAGAAATAGTTCACGACGTAGACCGCGGGCCGGCGGGGAATCGCAGCCACCGCGATCGGCAACGCACCGACACGGGCCCGCGCCAGTAAGGCGCCGGTCTTGACGGAGATGACCGACAGCGTCTTATCTTTGGCGTTCGCGACGAACAGGGCCCTCCCGTCCGGGGACACGTCCACGGCCTGCGGCACCGCACCCGCCTCCAGCCGATCCAGGTTGCGCCCGGGCAAGCGGATCGCCGTCACCATTCGACCTTCTCCGCCGACATAGACGGTTCCCCCGTCCGGCGACACCGTCAGGTCCGCCGGACGCGGGATGTCGGGGATCCGAGCGAGCACTTTCCGAGTCTCGGGGTCGACCACCACCACGCTGTCCGCCTGGCGGTCCGCGACGTACAACACGGGCGTGTGGGCCGCACACGCGGAGAGCAACACCGCCCCCGCCCACCCGGCGAGCATCCACGTCCTGCTCGGCACTGACGCCACGCGGGTCACGGTTGTCTCTGCGACGAATAGGCGTTCAGGAACTCCTCCACTTCGTCTTCCTCGCTGGGTGAGAGACCCGCAATCGGCGCCATGCGGTGCACGGTCGGTCCCCAGTCCCGCCGGTTCGCGGGCACGAGCCAGAAGCTTCGCGGCGCCTGATTCAGCTCGGGGTCCGTCCAGCCATGACAGCCGTTACACTTCGAAAACGCCGGAGGAGGAATCAACCCCACCGCTCGGCGCGTCGGATCAGGGGCCTTCAGCGCCGCAATGATCGTATCCGCGTCCAGCGTCGGAACCCGGTCGAGCGGCCGCCAGCCGGCGCCTCCGTCCTGGGAGACGAAGACCCCGCTCCCATAGGTGCCGGCGTACACCCGCTGGGGCCGGTGAACATCCACCGCCAACGCACGCACGTCGGGCGTCGCGAGCCCGTGGCTGCGTCGCTCCCACGTCCGCCCGCCGTCCGTACTGCGCAGCACACCCGACGTCGAGGTGGCCGCATACGCCAACCGCCCCCCGGGATCGAACCACACCTGCCGAACCCACTCGAGCGAGAGCCGCTCGTCTTGATCCCACCGGGTCCACGTGGCCCCGGCATCCTCGCTCACGAACAGGCCGCCGCCCTGCAGCGTTTTCCCGTCGCGCAGCGCGGCCGCGAAGACCCGGCGGCCGTCGGGATGTCGCGTCAGCACGGTGATGGCTCGCCCCGTCAGGTCGCTGGAAGCCGGCGCCCACGCGGGTTCGGTAGCGCGCCGTCTCCACACGCCGCGACCGGACGCCAGCAATGCCGTCTCGCGATCACCGGGAAGAATGACCAGGTCCTGGAACTGCTGGCTCTGCGTAAAGTCGTCCCCCTGATTCCACGCCGTCCACGTGTTCGCCCCGTCCCGGCTGATGAACACGCCGGTCGAGGTCACGACGTACACCTGATCGGGATGCTCCGGATGCAGGACGATCGACCCGACATTGGTGTTGGCCAGCCCGTCGTTCTTTTCCACGAAGGATCGCGCTCCGTCCACGCTTTTGTAGAGCCCGCCTCCCCCCGCCCCCACGTACACCACATCGGGATTGCGCGGATCGAGCACCAGCCGGTAGAGCGAGTAGCTCCGTATGCCGCGATTGGCCGTCTCCCAATGCCGCCCCGCGTCCTCGCTCTTGAGCAGGCCCACGCTGAAGTTCGTGAGCGCGAGCACCGTGTCCGGCCTCTCCGCGTGCAGCGCAACCTGCGTCACCACGATGGCCCGGCGCGTGGGCGCTTCGCGCGAGGCGCCGGGTTGCAGGGTCACGCCCGAACACGCGGTGAGCCACGCCGCGAGTCCTATTGCGGAGGTGAAGAAGCACGATCTCCGTTTTGCTCGCTCACCCCGCCGCAAGCCGCGAGGAGTACGCTCGCAATGCACTTTCATCGCGGCGCGCCGGGCCCGGAGCGTTCGGCCGGAGCGGACAGGGGACTGCGGTACACCCAGGCGCGCGGAGGCAGCGCGGTTCCCGCGTAGAGCGCGCCGCCGAACTCCTGCATCGCTTCCACCGTAAACGGCGTGAGCTCTCCGACCTCGTGCCACGACGACCCGTCGGAGCTGCGTTGCACCCGTCCGTTCACCGCCGCGTAGAGGACGCCTGCGGCCTCGACGAGCGAGGCCACGTACTCCCCGCGTACACCCGATGACTCGCCCGCCGCCAACACCCGCTCCCACGTCTCGCCGTCGCGTGTGCGCCACACGGCTCCACCGGTCGTGGTCCCCACGTAGAGAAACGCGCCCGCCGCAACCGCGGCTCGCACCCCGACTCGCGGTTCGGACGGGAACCGCACCATCTCCCAAGCGGCGCCGTCAGGGCTCCGAAACACCCCGGCCCCTTCGACCCCGGCGTACAGACTCCCCTCAAACGGGATGAGAAACCGCACCCAGTTCGGGAACTGGTTGTCCGCGCCCGACAGCAACGCGCCTGCCGGGGACCAGGCCCGGCCGTCGGTGGTCCGGTACACGCGACCGCGCGTGGTGCCCGCGTACAACGCGTCGCCGAACACCCCGAGCGCGATGACGCCGCGTTCCTCCGCCGGCAGGGTTGCCTCGTGCGACCACTGCGCGCCGTCCGCGCTGCTCCACACCTCGGCTCGCGGTTGATTCGTGCCGGCAAAGAGGCGATCGCGAAACGACACCAACCCATACACGGTGTACGCCTCGGTCGTCAAGACGGGACGCCAGGATCGGCCTTCCAATCGGAGCGCGGTGCCGGCTCCCTCGATGCCGGCGTACAGCCGATCCCGAAACGGTTTGAGCGCCACCACGTTCCACCCCGCGGGCACCGGCTCCAACGGTTCCCACTCCATGGTCGAGACCTTGGGGTAACGGCTCATCAAGTACTCTTCGAGCGAGGCGCGTTCCGACGCGCTGAGCGGGCAGCCCATGGCCTGCATCCAACTCAGCACCAGCGTCCACGGTCTGGGTTCAATGGCATGGCTGCGGCCCGCGCAGTCCCCGGCCACGCAGCGGGCATCCAGGGTCACGCCGTGGCAGGCGCCGCAGCGCGACGTGATGATCGACCGGGCGGTCGTGTCCGACACCGGAGCGCTCGCGCAGCCCGCCAGGATCGCGACGGTGACGACCACCGGCCACCGAACCGCGGTCACGGCGCGGCCGCTCCGCTGTATGCGGTCAGGAAACGGGTGAGGTCCATGCGTTCTTCGCCCGTCAACTCCGCGCGAGCGGCCATGCGGTCCACCGTGGGTCCCCAGTTGCGGACGTTCGGCGGCACGCGCCAATACGTGTGTTTCGCGTTGAGTCGCCCGTCGGTCCAGCCGTGACAGCGATTGCACTTCGCAAAGGCCGCTGGAACCGGCGGGGCGTCGGGACGAGGCGCGGCCGGCGTGAGCATCGCGATCATCTGCGACATGGTAAGGCGTTGGACGCGGCCGGCGGCGCGCCATGACGCCCCGCCGTCGTGGGAATAGTAGATCCCGGACGCGGTCGTGCCCGCCGCCAGCCGGGAGGGTTTCGCGGGGTGGACCGCGAGACTTCGCACGTCCGCGTCGGCCAGGCCCTTGCCCAACGTGGCCCAGACGGCTCCCGCGTCGTCCGACACGAAGACCCCCGCGCCGCGGGTCGCCGCGTAGACGCGCGACGCGGCCCGGGGATGAACCACGATGCGACTCACGAACCATCCGGGGTCGCCGACGCGCTGCCAGCCGCGGCCCGAGCCCACGTAGATCCCTTGTTTGATGGTGCCCACGTAGACCCGGCTGTTCCGCGGGTCGTGCACCACGGTGGTGACGCGCGCGGACCCCAGATCAGGGTCCGCAGCCCACCGGGACGCGCCGAGGCCCCGTCGAAACAGCCCGCCCTCGGTGCCCAGCCAGATGCGTCCGCTGGGTCGCGGTTCGACGGCGAGCGATTTGTATCCCACGGCTTCGGACAACGGAGGAAGCCCCTCGCTGAACGGCTCCCAGTGCCCGCCCCCGTCCGCGGATCGAAACACCCCGGTGGACGTGGCCGCGAACCACTGCGAGGCGTCCGACGGATCCACCGCCAGCGCGTCCACCGCGGTGTTGGCCAGATCGCCGGTCACCTCGTTCCACGTCGCAGCGCGGTCTCGGCTGATCGAGACGCCCCCTCCCCAGCCCCCTGCGAGCAGGATCGGCTGGCCGGCTTGCGTTGGCAGGACCGCGATCAGCGCGTGGTGGGTGAAGCTGCGCAGCCCGCGGTTCGCGTGGGACCATTGGCGGCCGCCGTCGCGGCTGGTGAGCACGCCCATGTTGCTGGTGATGGCGTAGAACCGGTCGGGATCAACCGGGTCAGGCGCGATCTGGTGAATGATGAGCGGCGCCTCAGCGATCTCGGCCGCGCGCGCGAGCGAGCCCCCGGCCCACACCAGGACCGCGCACGCAAAACACGCCGTGAGCCCGCCTCCGCCCTTGACGCAGACCGGCCGCACCGTTGGCTCACGCGCCGGACGGTTGGGCGCGCAGGTAGTCCGCGAGCGCCGCTTGCCACGGGCGCAAGCGAATCCCCAGCCTGGCCAGCTTGGTGCAATCGAGGATCGAATAGGCCGGCCGCGGCGCAGGCCGTGCCAGCTCGGTGCTCGCAATGGGCACGACCCGGCGGTTGTACCCCGCCAAATCCAGAATCGTGACCGCGAACTCGTGCCAAGAGCACGAGCCGCTATTGACCGCGTGATAGATGCCGGCAGCCCGAGTGTCGAGCAACGACCGGATGGCCGCAGCGAGGTCGTCGGCCGCAGTGGGCGAGCCGACCTGATCGCTCACTACGCGCAGTTCGTCCCGCTCGGATGCGAGCCTGAGGATCGTGCGCACGAAGTTCTTGCCCTCGCCGTACAGCCACGCGGTGCGCAGGATCACGGCGTCGGGTTTGGCGAGCAGCGCTTCGCGCTCGCCCGCCAGTTTGCTCGCGCCGTACGCGGAGCGCGGCGCCACCGGGTCCTCCTCACGGTAGGGCGTGGTCTTGGTCCCGTCGTACACGTAGTCGGTCGAGATCGCCACCAGGCGCGCCCCGACCTTGGCTGCGCCCTGCGCCACGTTGCGGGTCCCGTCGGCGTTGACCGCGTAGGCCCGATCGGGATTCGATTCAGCGCCGTCCACATCGGTGTACGCCGCGGCGTGGATCACGACCTCGGGCCGCGCATCCGCGATCCGCGCGACGATCGACGCGTCGGTGATGTCCGCTTCGGCCTCGGACGGCGCAACCAGATCCTGGTCGCGCAACACGTGTCGGAGAGCGATCCCCAACTGGCCCGTCGCGCCGGTGAGAAAAATCCTCATGTCCGCTCTAAGTCAGCGCGTCGAACTTGACGACCGGATCGGCCGGCGCGCGGAGGATATTCCCGATGAATTGGCCGCCGATGAATCCGCACCCGCGGCCCTGGCAAGTAGCCTCACGTGAGCTCGATGCGGCTCTGATCGCCGACGATGAATTTCTGGGTCATCGGTTTGGTGACGCACCGCAGGAGCTCGACCTCGCGGCCCAACAGGCTGCGTTCGATCCGGGTGTGGACGTCGACGATGCGACACCGCTCCAACACGATGCTGTACTCGACTTCGCTGTTGCGCAGCACACAGTCCGCACCGATCGACGTGAACGGCCCGACGTAGGAATTCTCGATCACGGTGCCCGGCCCGATGACCGCGGGGCCGCGAATCTGGCTGGCGATCACGGTCGCGCCGGGCTCCAGGATCACCTTGCCCGCGATGTCGGACTTGGCGTCCACCTGGCCGGGCCGGAAGGCCTCAGGCTGCTCGCGGATCTTGTCGAGCGCGAGCCGATTCGCCTCCAGGAGATCCTCGGGCTTTCCGGTATCCTTCCACCACCCCGTGATCTCGGAGTACCCGACTCGGTACCCGCGTTCCAGCAGGTATTGGTGGGCATCCGAAATCTCCAGTTCGCCGCGCGCGCTCGGGGTGATCGCGTTGACGGCCTCGAAGATATGGCGATCGTACAGGTAAATCCCGGTGACCGCGAAGTCGCTCTTGGGTTGAGCGGGCTTCTCTTGGACGCCGACCAGTTTCCCGTTGCGCAATTCCGGCACGCCGAACCGCTCCGGGTCCCGCACGCGGGCGAACACGAGCCGGCAGTGGTCCCCCGCGCGCGAAAACTCTTCGATGAACTGCCGGATCCCGCCCACGATCACGTTGTCGCCCAAGTAGAACACGAAGGGGTCGTTGCCGATGAAGTCCTGCGCCACGCGCACCACGTGCGCCAGCCCGCGCGGCGCGTCCTGCATCACGTATGTCAGCTTGAGCCCCCATCCTTCGCCCCCGCCGAGCGCCTGCCGGATCTCCTCGCCGGTGTCGGGGTTGATGACGATGCCCACCTCCCGGATGCCAGCGTCCGCCACCGCTTCCAGGGCGTACGCGATCATCGGCTTGTTGGCAATCGGGATGAGGTGTTTGTTGGAGGTGTGCGTGATGGGACGCAGGCGCGTCCCTTTGCCGCCTGCGGTGATGAGTGCTTTCACAATGGAAGTCTCCCGTCCGGTCGCGTTCGAGCCATCATAGAAACCCGCTGGACACCTGTCAATCTGCCCGGCGCTTCGCCACGACCAAATGGTGGAGGCTGATGGGCCAAAACCGAAAAGGGAGGCTCTCCTCCGCCACCACCGTAAACCCGGCTGCCGCGAGGGCGCGCCGCATCTCGCGTGGCGTCCACTGCTTGACGTGCCCCGGATCGTAGAGGGCTTCCCGCCACTTGCCGGTGGCGAGCCGAGCCAGGGCGAATACCAGATCGTTGGGAAACAGGACCAACAGTAAGCCGCCGACCTTCAGCACGCGGGCGAATTCCCGGAGCGCTGCCTCGGGATGGTCGAGGTGCTCGATCACCTCCAGAAAGAGACACGCGTCCACGCTGTTGCTCCGGATGCCCAGCTCGAACACGCTCCCCCCGATCACCGGAAGCCCGTGGCGCACGCAGATCTGCCGGTTTTCTTCGGATCGGTCCACGCCAAGGAGGCGGCGTTCCCCGCGCTCTCGAACCAAGCGCTCCAGCGTGATTCCCTCCCCGCACCCCGCGTCGAGGATTAGCCCGCAGCGGGGCAGATGCCGCAGGATGCGCGCGTCCCGGTAGTCCCAGTAGCGCCGGCCCACCCCGCCTTTCGCGTACTGATCCCGCTGATAGATCATTCCCTCGGCGGGAAGGTCGTAGTCAACCGGCATGGTCGGAGCCCGCTGCGGTTACAGACGGAACCCGGCCTGCTGAGCGTCTTGATAGAACATCTTGACCGTGTCGAGCGAAAAGTCCCTCAGATCGTGCCCCACCAACGACAGCTTCTTCAAAATATCGTTGGTCACCGTGATGATGTGGCAACCGATGGCATCGGCCTGGAAAATATTCAGCAACTCACGAGGACTCGCCCAGATCAACTCGGCGTCGGGAATCGGTTTGAGCAATTCCACCGCCGCGGCCATCAGCGGCACCGGGTCGCGTCCCGTGTCCGCCACGCGCCCCGCGAAGACGGAGATGCAGGAAGGCGTGCCCGGCGCCATCTGCGCCGCCACATCACGAACCTGATCCAAGGTCATCAGCGCGGTGACGTTCAGCTTCACGCCTGAGCGGGAGAGGCGCCCAATCAGGGGATAGGCAGACTCGCGCCGAGTATTTGTCACCGGGATCTTGACGTAGACCGATTTTCCCCACCCGGCGATTTCCATCGCCTGCCGTTCCATCTCGGCGAACTCATCTGAAAAGACCTCGAATGAAATCGGCCGATCTGGAATTGCCTGCAAGATGTCCTTCGCGAAGGCGCGGTAGTCGGAGATCCCGGCCTTACGCATCAACGTGGGGTTGGTGGTGAATCCCTGGATGTAAGGCTTGGCGTACATATCGAGCATGCCGGCCTTGTCCGCGCCGTCGGCGAAGATCTTGACCCGTAGATCACCAATCGCTTTCATGGAACCTCCCTCAGTGAGGATGCCGTCCGTATCCACTCCGACGCTTCGGCCAAGGATGCAACGCGGACGTGAAAGTCTTTTGGTCGCGGCTCCGCGTACCCGTGATCGACGAAGACGTTGGTGCATCCTGCGCGCCGACCAGCTTCAATATCGCGCCACCGATCACCCACCATGAAGCACGACGCCAAGCTCAGTCCCAAGTCGCGGGCGGCTTCGAGCAACAACCCCGGCGCCGGCTTCCGACACTCGCACTGGTCGGCGTCGTCGTGGTAACAGACCAGAACCCGATCGAGCGGGAGCCTCGCACGAAGCGCGGCGTGAAGCAGCTCGACCGTTTCTCGCGTCTGCGTTCCGCGGGCGACGTCGGGCTGGTTGGTCACCACCACGAGTTGAAATCCCTCCGCGCGGAGCAGCGCGAGAGCTTCGGGCACGCCCGGCAAGATCTCCAACTCTGCGAGCGAGGATGGGGGATACGGTTTCCCGTTTCGCACGAAGGCACGGTTAAGCACCCCGTCACGATCCAGGAACACGGCCCGATGGCTCATCGGGCCGTGGATTCCCATTTGGTTTGGGTCGCCTTGAGGGCGGGGTGGGACACCAGCAAATGCCAAATGACCGCCTGGAACGCCTCGGAGTGCGGGGTGACGGTCTCGGGATTGACGGTCGGGATGATGACGCAGGCATCGGCCACCTTTGCAGTATACCCGCCATCCCGCCCGACCACACCCACCACGCGAGCGCCGACCTGCTTGGCGTACTGCAAGGCCGTCACCAGATTCGGACTGATGTTCTTCTCAAGATTGCCCCCGCCGACGGACAAGACAAAGAGCATATCCTTGGCCTGCAGGCGGCTCACCTTCAGCCATTCGACGAAGACGCTCGCCCATCCGTCGTCGTTGGTGCGAGCCGTCAACTCCGACACGTTGTCGGTTGGCGTATAGGCCTCGATGCCGACGATCTTGCGGAAGTCGTTGACCGCGTGGGATGCATTTCCCGCGCTCCCCCCCACGCCGAGGAAGAACAGCCGGCCGTTGTGATCGCGCAGGTCGGCCAGAAGATCGGCCATTCGCTCGATCGCGGCGACATCCAGCATCGTGATGATCTTGCCCGCTTCGGTCAGGTGGTGTTGCGCGTACGTCATCGCGGTCGCTCCCTGGCTGATAGGTAGCGCCGGGTCTCCTCGAGACCGGACGGCGATCCGACCTCATAGAAACGTTGCGTCGCCTCGAAACCCGCCAGCTCATTACGGGCGATCAACCCTTCGTAGATTGCCGACAGGTCGATTGCGCCCGCAGGAAAGGCGTCGAAGGCCTTGGCCTGCAATGCTCCCAGGCCGTAATCGATGTACGACATGTCCGGGGCAGGGTTCCGCTTGTCGTGACGCACGATGCGGCCATCTCGAAAAACGACGTTGCTGCGATCCCATCGATCGGCGTTCCGAAACACGGTCATCAAGCCCAGTTTTCCGCTCGCGATGAACGCGGCCTCAACGGCGGCGTAGTCGCAGTCCAGATAAGAGTCGCCGTACAGCACCAGGAACCTCTCGCCCAGCAGCGGCAACGCCTGGCGCAGGGCTCCCCCCGTTCCCAACGGCCTCTCCCCGTCGTACGCATACCGCACAGTGATTCCCCATCGGCTCCCGTCTCCCACGGCGGCTTCCACCATCTCACCGAGATGACCGACGCACAGAACCACGCGATTCACGCCGTGCCGCCGCAGCAGATCCAACTGATGCTCGACGAAGGGCTTGCCCGCCACATCCACCAATGCTTTGGGGATGCGCTCGGTCAGGGGTCTCAGGCGAGTCGCCAGTCCTCCAGCCAAGACGGCAACGGGGAGGGTCACGCCAGGATGACCTTCGTCCCTTCGAAATCGAAGCGAAAACGCACTTCGTCCAGTCCCGCACGCGCCATCGCGTGGCGCAGCCGATTGCGGTCCTCGGCGTAGAACATGAGAAACCCACCGCCACCTGCACCGACCAGTTTCCCACCGATGGCGCCGTTGGCACGGCCAAGCTGGTACCACTCGTCGATCTGCGGGTTGCTCATCCCGCCGGAGCGTCTCTTCTTGTGCTCCCAATGCTCGTGCATCAGTTCGCCGAAGAGCGCGGGCTTGCCGCTCTCGAGCGCGTCCTTGCTGCGCAGCCCGAGTTCCTTCACGTAGTGAAGATTCGCGAGCATATCCTGGTCGGATTGCTTTGTGCGTTCGTGTTGATCCTTCAGAATGCTTCCCGCGCTGCGTGAGAAACCGGTAAAGAACAGCAGGAGGTTATCTTCCAGATCGAAGAGCGTCTCGGAACCAATGCGCAGCGGTTCGGCCACCACCGTTTCGTCGGGCTGGAACGTGAAGCAGGTAACCCCTCCGTACGCCGCGATGTATTGATCCTGCTTGCCGACCGGTTCCTGGAGTCGATTGATCTCAATCTCGCACGCCAGTCGGGCCAACTCGCTGGGATGCACCAGCCCGCGACGATGGGCGTACAGCGCCTTCAGCAGCGCGGTGGTGAAGCTCCCCGACGACCCTAAGCCGGTGCCGGCCGGAATGTCAGCGAGTGTCGTGATCTCCAATTGCAGCGGCTCGAAGCCCAACATCCGGATCGCCTCACGAATAGTGGGGTGTTGTATCTCCTCCAGGTGCTCGACGTGTTCAAGCTTCGAATACTTCAGGAAGACACCGGGGTTGAACGGTCGCGTAACCGTAACATAAACGTATTTGTCAATCGCCGCAGCGATCAAGAATCCGCCGTGTTGGTGGTAATATGACGGTAAATCGGTACCGCCCCCACCCAGAGTAATGCGTAGGGGGCTACGGGTGATAATCATCTTGAGAACCTCACAACCGAACGCCTACCGCGAAACTTCCTGCAAGTCGCCTTACCCCGCTGACACGGTACTAACCTGGCAAAGGTCATAGAGAGACTACTCCCCCCAGTCCGCGAGCCGTCAGCCCTCGACCGTTGCCAAACGAATGGTTTTTGAAGGTCCAATTCAGAGGCCCCTGATTGCAAGACAATCTATCGATCCCATAGCTTCCCAGTAGTCCTCAACAGCAAGTCTTTATAGACATCCCACCAAAGGCTTCGACTCGCGCCAATTCGCTCTCAGGCCACCCAGGCCGTTATATCGGATCCTCGAAGACGATCTCGGCTCCATAGATTAACAACAAATCCTGACCGTCACTTTGCGTATGGTCTCAAAACAAGGCCGACGCACAGATTGAGGTGAATCGATGGCAACTGGACCGGGTACCAGGAGATTTTCTCAACAGAAAACGTTCCACGCAACTCGTGAAGAACCTCGCGCGCGCTATTGACATGCTCCGCCTCGATGAAGGGTCTATACGACCGGTTGTATCGTTTTTCGAACATCCTCTGCGAGGTGACCCGCCTCCCAAGTGAATAGCCCAAGCCACCTTCGCAAGGAATCACCACGAGGAGCTGCCCGTAAGGTCTGTCTAGAAGACGATCAGCTTCAGCGAGAAACGCAGGGAGGTTCGGGAGGTGCTCCAGAACATGAATGGCCAGAATCCGGTCGAAGTGGCCATCAGGGTACGGAAGCCGCTCCTGGCAATCAGCAATGATCGTCTTCGCTTTTGGCCATCGCCGCTGCAACACACCAGCCATGCTCTTGCGTAGCTCAACGGACACATATTGCTCCATCTGCTTCTCATCCAATTCCTCATATGCAAGCTGATCCCCAAGACCTGCTCCGATTTCCAGCGTCCGCACGAAACCTGGGCGACTATTCCGAGCGACAAACTTGTGGCCGAAGTCAATCACCCCCGAAAATCTGTTCTTGTTAACTTGAAAGAAATATTCCATCCAGTCATCCGCGATCCTGGATTGCTCGGGCGTGAGAACCGGAACCTGCTTTGGCCATTGTCCCCCACCGCTCCTCTCCAGTCGCTTAGACATTTTGAAACTTCTCCCACGCACGCTCTGACGATGATTCCGGAGCGCCCCATTTACGCCGGGCACCACCAGTACCGCTCCAAATTATCGCAGGGGACTCATCTCGATTCCGCAACGATCTCATCGCCCTGAAGGTTCCGCGGCGGTTTCCTGACAACCGCGAACAAATTGAGTCCGAACTTGTGGTACCGCAGAACAATGTCACTAGGCCTGAATCCAGCCCTTACCAACAATGGCCATAGGTCTCTTTTGTCGTAGTACATTTTGTGATCGTCCATTTCAGCCTTTGGACTCGTGCCCAACTTAAATGCGGAGACTTCGAGAAAGACCTTCCCGCGCCAGGTTGGGACATTTACCAGAAGTACACCTCCCGGTCTCATGACGCGCTGGCATTCACCGAGGACCTGCACCGGTTCCCACACATGCTCTAGTGCCGAAATGAAAAGGACGAGGTCAAACGACTCAGCCTCCAGTTTGACAATTCCCTGTTCAACCGATCCCTCCAGAAAGCTAAACCGGGAATCGCCTTTAAGTTCTGGACAGATCTGAAAATCTATCCCGACGAGTCTTCCGCGAATATCCCGGAGCGAGGTCAAGTGGCTCGCTCTATAGCCACATCCCAAGTCCAGTATGTCCAACTCATGAGCTCTGGGCATGTGCTTAAGGATCGCGCGCCGCGAAAGGAACACTCCGACACGGTCTACCCATGTAAGACCGTGTCGGCCGTATGGGTCTCGCTTTGCCATCTCCATAACCACTATGTTTTCGACGACACGCGCCTTACCATCTCGATCAGCAGCGTGAAACAAAAGGTTTGAAAACCGATGATGATCAGCAGTAATCCGAAGATCCCCTGGTAGGACATTTCTGTAAGGCGCAATCCATGAGCAAGATATTGCTGAATCAAGGCACGGTTGAGCCCCACCCCGGAGAGCGCAAGAATTGCTGATATGGCAATCCCCAGATCGTAGGGCCAAAATCTCTTGACTCGCGAACCCAAGACTGGTCGAAGGTTGTGTATCATCCTCGCAAGAAGACCGATTTGAACGCAGCTATATCCCAGAGTCGCGCAGGTCACTCCTAGAAGCATCCAGTGTAGATTGAACCCTATTGCTCCGACACTATATGGCCCGCCAACGAGACTAAAACTAAGAAGAGTCCCGAGGACGAACAGGACAAATCCAGGCTTCAGGAGGAACGAGTCCGGCGAGTAGACCAACATGACTTTGAGATTGATCCATCCGGCAATCCATGGGGAGAAGATACTCGATCGCCGGTGATGGCTGACACGGCCCTCACGGTCCTTGTAGAACTTGACCGGAACCTCGGTCAAATTCAGTTTGAGACGTGCGGCTTTCAGAACCATCTCCGACGCGTATTCCCAGGACTGGGATTGAAGGTTGATGCGGGCGAAGGCTTCGCGCGTAGCTCCACGCATCCCACAATGAATATCAGAAAACTTGCTGCCATAGATTCGGTTCAAAATCCATGTTGTCAATGGAGTGCCGAAATAGCGATGCAGCTTGGGCATCGCCCCCTTTTCGATTGTTCCCTTGAATCGCGATCCCATGATAAACTCATAACCACTTCGGAACTTCTCCACGAACAGATCCATTTCTCGAAAGTCATACGTAAGGTCTGCATCACCCATCAGGATGTATCGCCCTCGAATGAATGGAATCGCGTCGATATATGCTCTTCCCAAACCGCGTTTCGGGACCTTTAAGACTTCCGCCCCGTGAGCGAGCGCGATCTCGGTCGTTCTGTCCGTCGAGCTGTCCACGATCAAGATTTGGCCCACGACACCCGCCTTCTTGAGCCCCTCCTTGCACCAGTCGACAAACTCCCCCACCGTGAGCTCTTCATTAAGGGCAGGCACAACCACGCTAATCTCTGGAGACTCCGGAGGGATATAGCCATCTGCCGTCAACAGCTTGCCCCTGTCACCGTCGCCCATCGTTTGAAGAATAGCCTCCATCACATACCCTGACTGGCACTCACAGACGGTTTCCTGGCGAATACGCAATATTGCGCTCCGAGTGGCACAAACGCCATGCCGGATTCAAGCCCTCGGAGGATCTGAAGCGCCCGGGGGAAGAAAAATGCAAAATCCGTATACAAAACTTTGAACCCCACGGATCGCAGTAAGCGCTGGGCCGCGCGTGGATTGATCGGTACGGCATTCCGATCAATGGCGGCGTGCGCCATGGCGAAACGAACAATGGGATTCCAAGGATTGTTTTCCCAGAAGGCAAGCACCCCACCATCGCGGAGGGCCCGGTATAGGTAAGTAGCCGCGCCCTCCCGTTCACTGGGCGGAATATGATGAAATGCACAGCTCGTATGAATGAGGTCGAGTGTCCCTTGCGGCTCGTAGTTGTCGACATGAAGAAACGTTCCACGAGTTGGATGTGTTGCCCGCGCAACGTCCAGAGACGCGGGCGACACATCGACTCCCACGACGCTCTCCGATCCCAGCAAGTCGAATAGGGGCGCCACGCTTCCGCCGGTACCGCATCCAAAATCCATCACAAGCCTGGGGGTCACTCCCAACGCCGCGAGTGCCCTTGAAAGCCACTGAACCCGTCCCGACGCGTAATAGTCCTTATTCTCTCCGGTCAGCCGAAGCCAACTGAGATGGCGATCATAGTCCTTCGCAAATTGATCAAACTCGGCATGGGGTTTCATGCTGGCTCCTGAAGCTGCGCATTAATCGCACGACGTAACGCCTCACGAGAGGAATAGCGCGCGTGCCACCCGAGCCGATGGATCTTTGCGAGGTCAAAACGCACAATTGGGACGTCGCCCTTCCATCCCCGATCGCCCCCTGTAAACTCGTATCGCACTTGGTCAGGAGCGAACCCCATCTCCCGCACCACCAGGTCCGCAATATCCCTTACGGTTATATAGTCATCCGTTGCGATGTTGAAACAATCGTAAGCAGTTCCTGTCGAGTGCAGGTTCTGGAGGAATACCGCGTCGAGAACATCATCCACATGGATGTATGATTTGCTTTGCGATCCGTCGCCAAGGATTCGCAGCAAAGTCGGATCCTGGCGCAGTCGACGAATAAAATCGTAGACGACTCCGTGCGTTTGCCTCGGCCCAACAACGTTGGCGAATCGAAATGCTCGTGCGTGCATGTCGAACATATGGCAGTAGCTACAGATCAAGGCTTCCCCGGCGAGCTTACTGGCGGCATATGTTGAAATCGGCAGGAGCGGCCCATAGTCCTCAGCGACCGGGACCGAGCCAACTTCTCCATACACCCCGCTTCCCGATGTGTACAGGAGCCTCTTAATACCATTGACACGCATCGCTTCAAGAATGTTCTGCGTCAGATAGGTTCCCTCCCAAAAATCGATGTCGGGACGAGTTATCGCCTTCGAGATGTCGGGATTCGAGGCGAGGTGAAATACCACATCGGACCCGGTCATCGCCTCCGTTAGCTTCGCCAAATCTTTGATATCAGCGTTGACAACCGTCATAGCCGGATGACCGACAAGATTTCCCAAGTGCCACATTTTTCCGGAAGAAAAGTTATCGTAGATGGTCACCTGTGCGCAGGATTCTAGGCTCAGCAATCTCGCAACAAGGTGGCTCCCGATGAAACCCGCCCCACCAGACACAAACGCGTTCATAAACAAGTACTCATGAGGAAATCATTGTTCCCACGATGCCTTCCTTCCGCACCCCCCAACCCCGGGTGCGAAGAAGTCATTCCTCAGCAGATGGACCGCTAGGAATCCCTGGCGGACCTGCTGCGCCAGATGACCAAAATAGTAAGCAAAGCAATACCCGCTCCGGACATCCAGAGCGACTCTGTCAGTTTGTCGGGCCAATAGCTGAACCTGACGGTGTATGTCCCAGGTCGATCCACCAACACGCCCTTAAAGGCATGATTCACTCGAAAGTAGCGGACGGCCTTGCCGTTTAGCGTGGCTTCGAAGTCGTCCTTCCAATATCCTTCGTGAAGGACCACTATCCCCTTGGTCGGGGCGTCGATCGTGAATTCGGTCGTATTGGGCGTCAAGCGATATTCGCCCGCAGGAACCACCTGAGCCGGAGCGCCTAACAGCGCGTCCCATTCAGGGCTGGCTTGACGGTCCGCGTCTTGAATTGCCGCAAACGGCGTCCCGTCGGCCTTCCTGACGAGATCGGGAAACTCCGAGGCAATCGCGTACCGGAGCAGGCGGGTGGTGAAGAACGCGCGCGGCCATACCGCATCGCTCCGGTAGACTCTGAGATCCAACGTTCCCGAAGGCGAATTCGCTGGTGGGAGGGGCCCCAAGTAGTATTTGACGTTGAGGAAGTCGTACAGCGGCTTCAACCGATCGAGCGTCTCACCACGGACAACCAGCTGCCAATCCCAGATTTCTTCCATCCCCGACGCATGGATGAATTCCCGGTAATAGGGGTTGATCAGGGGGTCGGCACCGTAAATGCTCTCTAGGCCGATGGCGCCCTGATAGCCGGAATAGAGGGTTGGCCACAATCCCACGACCCTAAACGGCTGACTCCGGTCCGCGGCGATCAAGTCCACGGCTGGCGACCGCGCCTGGAGGTCCACACGAACCTGAGGGTTCATCACGTGGTCGTCGATTGAAGTCATCCCGGTGCTCAGGTGCATACCGTGCCGCCAATGCACGGCGACCAGAACGACTATCGCCGCCAGCACCGCGGCCACGGATGCCGCGCTGCCGAGCGCGATCATCCTCGCGAGAAGGGGGAGCACGATGACCGCCGCCGCGAGCGACGCGCTGTAGCCGTAAAACCAGGTGCTCTTCGGCACCCTGGAGGAAGCCCCGAAGAACACCCCGAGAAGCACTCCGACGATCAAGAGACTCGCCATCCAATCTCGCCACCAGCCTTCACGCTTGAGACGGTCCTCCAGGGCGACCAGGCCGAAACCGGCGAGCACGAACAGATGGATGATCAGGATGCAGGAAAAGGTGTTGCCGACGTGTGTCACGTTGGCTAAGAACGGCACGCTTACGATGACCCCTGGCGGTACCAGACCAAATGCAAGGGCAAAGGAGATCAGTGCGCTTGCCCCGACGGCGAGGTAGGTCCGCTCCCGGCGGAGGTCGCTGAACCGGACCAACGACCAAACCATCCCGAGCAAAACGAAGAAATTGGCCGACGGATTGAATTGCATGAGCTCACGGTAGAAGACGTTGTCGAAGAGGCCGACGATGAGGCCCGGGGAAATCTGTCGCACCGACGGCGCGTTGTAGCTCGTGTAGGACTGGGCGAGCAAATCCAAGAACGTCAACCACATGGGCGCGCTGATCAGGACAAACAACGCGCCCACACAGGCAATCTGGAAACCCTGCTTCACCTTTATACGACGATCGCTTTCCGCGAAAAACCAGATGAGAACTCCACAGAGATTTAAGAACACAAACAGCATGTATGCCTCTTTGACTGTGCCGCTAGCGATCTCCATCCAATTTGCCACTACGAGACCGCAGAGCCATCGCATGCTGGAGCGGTTTGATGAGGCGTGCGCAATCTCGAGCCAACAATAGAGAATCCAGGGCGCGTAACAGAGACTAAAAAAGGCGGGGTGGTTGAAGCGGTAGGCAAAGAAACCGATAAACACCGCCGAGAACGCCATCAGCAGGGACGCCCCCACATGGCGCGTGGCCGCAAACACCATCAGACCCACACCTAAGGCAAACAGGTACTTGGCGACCACGAACTTGAGATCCCACGCCCAAGCCGCTCCGCCAGCCGACAGCACGATGAGGTGCAACGGGTCACCGAGCATTGAGATACCCTGGCCTAGTAGCGGGGTTCCCGACGAGTTGTACCGATTCCACAACGGAAATTCGGCATGTTCAAGCAAGGTGCGGCCCTCGATGGCCGAATAAGAGCGAGTCTGCCACATCATGGCTCCGAGATCGGAGCCGCCCGAGTTGTCCACCTCGGTACTCTGATATCCGGGAAGGGTCGGGAACGTGGGATACAAGAGATAGGTGACAGCCGAATTGTTCGGCGACACGAAGCTCTTGCCAAAGAACACCACCGGGTAACAGCTCAGAATCGTCGCAAGCAGGGCGACACCGGCAATTCCCGTTCTCGGATGCTCGAGCCACCATGCCCCAGCGCGACCCGGATCCGGGTGGGTCCGACCGCCTGCAATGCGCGGCGACCGCATCATGAGAGCAACAACGGAGTCGTCCGGACGCGCCCGCCCCGTCCTCCTCGACCTGGTCATTTCGGCGTGGCCTGGATGTCCAGAATCACGCCCTGGAGCAGCAACTCGAATCCTATCAGAAACGGCAGCACGCTCAGCATGACGGTCCCGGTGGTCGCGATCTCACCAGTGGTGGCGGAGCGCCACCACGTGTAGAGCCCGAATCCCATGCCCCAAAAGAAGAACAGCAATCCCAGGAAAAGAAACACCGCAATCGGGGAAAAATCCCGCAGCACGTACTTCTCGTATATACGATACCAGTACCGACGAAATAGATACGCCGGGAATGACCAGAGCACGTGTGACACCCTTAGGTGCGACACCTCGCTGCCGTAGAGCGCGGGAATCGGCACGTCCTTGACGCGGTAGTTGAGGATGTTGAGGTGGATCAGGATGTCGTTCTCGAAAAAGTAGCGCTTCGCAATCCGCCCGAAGTTCAGCCGGCTGAGCGGCTCCCGCCGAATCGCCAAGTAGCCGTTCTGAGGGTCGAACACGTTCCAGTAGCCGGACGTGAGCTTGGTCAGGAACGTGAGGACAAAATTCCCGAAGAGCCGGTATCGCGGCATTGACGAGAGCTCTGCCGAATGCAGAAATCGGTTCCCTTTCGCGTAGTCGTATCCCTGGACAGTGACCGCGTCCAGCAGCGTGGGGAGGTACGTCGGATCCATCTGCCCGTCCGCGTCCATCTTGACCGCGATTTTGAGCCCCTCGTCCAAAACCCGTTGAAACCCCGTCATCGTGGCCCCACCCACCCCTTGGTTGACGTCGTGGCGGAGGACCACGAGGTTCGTCGCCGGGAAGCTTTGGGCCTCGCGATACGTGTTGTCCCGGCTCGCGTCGTCCACCACGATGATCCGGTCGACCCACGACGGGATGCCCTCGATCACCTTGCGGATCGAGCGCTCGGCGTTGTACGCGGGGATCACGACCCCTATGCTACGGCCACGATACACGTTAACCTCAAAACAGGTTCAAGCCCGTTCAAGAGTTCAAGGTAAACGATTTGAACATTTGACCCACTTGAACGCCGTTTGTTTACTCCGTCATCGCCACGTCGCGCGCGGAGGTTCCATGATAGCGGAGCCATCGCAAAAACTCCACGACCGAGGTCCGGACCCGGCGCCGCCGCAGCACCGCCACCGCGCCGGCCAGCGCCGCAAGGTACGCGCGCAGGACCGTGGCCACCAACGCGTGCGGGCGCACGCCCTCCACGGCTCGCCCCGCGCCGCCGCGACCCTGCCACGCGGCGTACGAGTGCCACCACAGGCGCACCGCGGTCCAGGGAAGGGACGCCGCGACCAGGAGCCACGGGAACGATTTGAGCATCACCCAGACGCGGTTGCGCTCCACGAGAAAGATCTTGCGAGGAGAATAACCGCCCGCGGACTTGGAGTAGTGATGCCGCACTACCGCGTCCGGGACATAGCGACAGCGCCATCCGGCCACACGGCCGCGCAGGCCCAGATCCACATCTTCGCAGTACATGAAAAACTGCTCGTCGAACAGCCCGATCCCATCGAGCATGGTCCGGCGATAAAGGGCGGCGCAGGCGCTCGGGATCAGGACGTCCACCGCACGATCGAACCGGCCGTCATCGCGCTCCAAGCGGCCGCGACCGCGGCCCAAGCCGTCGCGGGCCAAGAGCAGCCCCACGCTGTCGATCACGGTCGGATCGTCGAACAACACGATTTTCGACGCACACATTCCGATCAGAGGGTCCGCTTCCGCCTCACGCACGAGCGCGGCCGCCCACCCGGGATCGGCGACCGCGTCGTTATTGATCAGGAGCACATAGACGCCGGTCGCCACGGCGATTCCCGCGTTGTTCCCTCCCGTGAACCCGAGATTTTCCTTGTTGAGGACGAGACGGATCTTACCGCCGTATCGCTCGCGGAGTAACCCCAGCGACCCATCGGTTGACGCATTGTCCACCACGATGATCTCGAGCCGCGGATAGCTCTGTTCGAGCAGCGAGTCGAGGCACGGGCCGAGCCATCTCTCTCCGTTCCAGTTGACGACGATGACCGAAGCCAGCGGCGGGAGGTCTGCCGGCGTCACGGGACCCCTCCCGACGGTTCGTTCAGCCGGCTCCCAGACGCGACGCGCGAGGCGGCGTACTCGCGGGCGGCGGCATAGGCCGGTCCCGGGGGTGCGTCACGAAGAAACGCCTGGTATTCGCGGTCGGCCTCGCTACGCCGCCCGTCGCGCTCGTAGAGACGGCCGAGGTTGAACCGCGCCGGGAAGAACGACGGGGTATTGGACAGCACCCGTTCGTAGGCAGCGGTCGCCTCGGGATACCGCCCCGCGGCCAACAGCACGTTGGCGGAGTTGAACAGCGCGTCGTTCAACCGAGGGTTGATTTCGAGGGCCTTGGCATAGGCCGCGAGCGCCTCGTCGGGACGTCCCGCGCGCTCGGCAAGATACCCGAGCCCCAGATAGGCCTTGGCGGAGAGGAACGAGGGCTGCGACCGCTCCTGGGCGAGCACCGCCTGGTAGTGCGCGGCGGCCTCCCCTGGCCGCGCGCTCTTGGCCAACGCATCGGCCACTGCAAGGCGCGCGGCCGGGGGGTGAGGCCGTCGCTGCAAGGCGGCTCCGGCCGCGGTGAGCGCGGCTTCGGCGCGCGCCGCGTCGCCCAGCTTGTCGTACACAGTCCCCAGCGCCGCGAGCGGCTCGGCGGCATCCGGCGTCAACGCCACCGCCTGTTCCAGGGCCGTCCGCGCCTCGACGTACTCGCCGCGCCCAGCGTGCAACAAGCCGATGTTGTGGTAGGCGAGCCCGTAGTCTGGCTGTAGCCGGATCGCCTCCTGGTATTCGGACAACGCGCGGTTGCCATCGCCACGCCTCGCGTATTCGTTACCGAGGTTGAGCCGCACCACCGGATGAGCGGGTGACTTGGCCACCGCGTCGGTCCACAACCGCAACTCGTCCGTCCACACCGGGTTCCGCGCGATCGTGGCGGCGGAGGACA
This sequence comes from Nitrospirota bacterium, assembly GCA_040757335.1. Classification (NCBI taxonomy): domain Bacteria; kingdom Pseudomonadati; phylum Nitrospirota; species Nitrospirota bacterium. The sequence goes on from JBFLXB010000006.1 coordinate 66,251, forward strand.
GGGCCAACGCGACCAATCCCACACTGACCAGCGCCCATCGCGCGCCCGGCCGTCGCGCCGCGCCATCCCAGATCGCTCCGGCAGCCACCCCGGTCGCGCCTGCCAGCCCCATCCAGGGTAGGTAGTCCCGGTGCTCCTGAAACATGACGTGTAGCGGATACACCACCGCGGGCACCAACGCGACCAACCACCAGAGCAGCAGGAATCCCGCGGCTTTGCGGGCGTCCTGACCCCTGACCAGCCAGCGCAGCGCCATCGCGAACCCGGCGAGCGCCAGGCCTGCGCCCGCAAACACGGCGGGGCGCCAGGGCGAGTCCAGAACCGGCACGTCGTGCAGGACCGTGAGCGAGAACGGCCAACCGAACGTCACCACGTGCAGGGGAAACGCCGCGAGCTGGCTCCAGAGATTGACCCACACGTTGCGGTCCCCGGTCGGCGCTCCCGACAGCACGGCCCAGAGCGTGCGGGCGTACCCGGTGGTCGCAAAGTAGCCCGCCCCGAGCGCGCCCACCACCGCGTAGGGCAGGAACAGCGCCCGGCGAGGCACGGCGCGCGACCACCCGACGTCGTAGAGGATCCACGCGAGCGGGATCGTCACAGCGGTCTCTTTACTCGCCAGACCCAATCCCAGCGCGGTCACGGCTCCGGCGCCGGCCGCCAACGCGGCGCGCCGGCGCCCCGCGGCCTGCGACCGTCGAAAGAGGACGAACGACGCGACCGCGACCGCGCCCCAGAGCCCAACGAGGAGCGACGACCGCGCGGCCAGGTAGTTCACCGCCTCGCTGTTGGCCGGCGTCACCGCGAACACCAGCCCTCCCGCGACGGCGGACGCCGCCCGCCCGAGGAGGAGCCAGAGCAGCCACATCACGGCGGCGGTCGAGGCCCAATGCAGCACCACATTGGCGAGATGGAATCCAAAGGGATCCAGCCCACCGAGTCGGATATTCATCGCGTAAGTCACAAACGTGAGCGGCCGGTAGTGACCGGCTCCTATCGTCCCTGCGCGCGGCCCCCACCACGTCGAATCAACGACCGCTGCGCGCAACGCGGTATTTTCCACGATCGCATGCCGATCGTCGAACTGAAAGGGCCCCCGAAGTCCGTTGGCGTAGATGGCGAGGACCAACGGAAGCACCAGCACCACCGTTGCCAGGACCCGTTTCTGTTCCGCCCGTCGCTGCGGCGGATCAAGAATCATCGCCACCTCTACTTCGGGAAACCGCCCCGCGGTGGTTTCGTTCCGCCAGACGAGCGTTACCCACCCATCCCCTGCGCCGGCTGCATGCGCCACCGCGCGGCGAAGCCGTTAACGGCCTCATCGCCCCGATCCTCCCCGCAACCACGCCAGCGGATCGCTGCGGCGCCCCTGGAGGATCTGCGCGAACGCGACCGGACCCGAAAACTCCACCGCCACGTTGTCGTCGCGATTGGGCACCGCGCCGTTGAGCAACCTCGCGATGGTTCCGTGGTGGCCGACCAGCGTGGCGTAGAGGTCGTTCTCGGAGCGAAAATCGACGCGGGCCAGATCCGGTCCGGTCTGGGGCTCCGACAATGCCGCGGCCACCCGGGCGCGATCCAGAGCCAGGGGCGACGCCGATCCCACGAAAAAGACGTCGCCGGGCGTGGGTTCCACCACCACGAAAAACGGGAATGACCGCGCGAACGCCGCCAGCACGGCACGGAGATCCTCGGGTCCCATCGCGTCCGCGGTCACCCATTGCCCGAACACGCCTCCGGGTTGAAGGCGCGACGCCGCGAGCGCGAAGAACTCCTCGGTAAACAGCGTCGCGGCTCCCGCCACCCAGGGCAACGACGGCTGGGAAATGATCACGTCGTAGCGATGGGGCGAGAGCAGAAGAAAATTCCGGCCGTCCTCGGGCCACACGCGGACGCGAGGATCCGCCAACGGACTGCCGTTCTCGGGTTCGAACTCGCGCGAGGCCTCGATGACGGCTCGTTCCAACTCCACGACGTCCACTTGTCCCACCGGGTAGCGCAACACGGAGCCCGTGGTCGCGCCGCTCCCCAGCCCGATCACGAGCACGCGATCCGCGGAGCGCGCAAACCACAGCGGCCAGTGGCCGATCGCGACCTGGGTCCTCATGAACGGGTCGCCGGACTCGGTGCGGCCGTTGATCGTCAGCAGGCGTCCCTCCTCGTCGCTGCGCGTCACCACGACCGTCGCCGTCAGCCCCTCGCGTTCATAGAGGGCCTGTCCGTGGCCGAGTCTGGCTTTGACGCCGTCTACGCCCTCTCGCTCCGCGACCGCAAGAAACCGCGGGAGGTTCCAGTACACCCCGGACGACATGAGGGTCGCGCTCCACGGCGGCAGGCTGGTCGCGGTGACCACGACCACGGCGGCCGCCGCGAGCGACCCCCAGAGCGCGAACCGGCGCGGAATCGAACGATCGCCGACGATGAGCCAGACGCCCAGCAAGAGACACGCCGCCACCGCGGCCAGCAGGCTCGCGCGAACTCCCAGAAACGGGACGAGCGCAAACCCGGCGAGCACGGCGCCGGCAATGGCGCCCGCCGTGTTGATCGCGTACAAGCGGCCCACCGAAGCGCCGATGGCGCGGGGATCATTCGCCACCAGGTGCAGGGCGACCGGAAAGATCACGCCGAACCCAAACGTCGGCGCAAACATCACCAGGAACGAGAGCGCGAACTGCGCAGCCGACATCACGTCCGGGCCGAGCCCGCGCAGCGAACGCACCGCGGCGATCAACGCAAAGGGCAACTGGCCCAACAGCGCCAGGGTGGCCAGCGACGCAACGGCCACCCCGAGTTGAACCGCCCCGAGCAGCGCCGTGCGGGGCACGACGCGCCGAACGAGCCAAGTCCCGAACGCGGCGCCGGACGCGAGCCCGGTGAGAAACGTGGCCAGCATGGCGGAGAACGCGTAGACCGAGGAGCCCAGTACCAGGCTCAGCGCGCGCGACCACACCACCTCGTTGACCAACGCGGCCGCCCCGGAGATCGCCAGCGTCAGGGCGACGCGGCGCTGGATGTGGGGAGCGATGGGCGCTGATGCGTCGGCCGTCGGTGACGAGGCCTCCGACTCGACGAACGGTCCGCGACGCGCCAGCATCCACGCGGCGGTCGCCGCTGCGAGATTGCTGCCGGCCGCGATGTAGATCGTTTGTCGCACGCCGAACGCGGGCAGGAGCACAAACCCGGTCCCTACGGCCCCGGCGATGGCGCCGGCAGTGTTGGCCGCGTACAGCGCGGCCGCGCGAGTGACGAACCATGCGGCGCCCGCCGCCGCGGCACGGCTGATCACCGGCAGGGTTGCGCCCATGAGCACCGTGGGGATCGCGAGGATCGCCGCCACCAACACCAGCCGCGCCCCCAGGACCAGCACCGACGACTCGGCCACGTGTCGCCACAGCGTCTGATACACCGGCACCACGGCGGCGAGCAGCCACGGGATCGCCAGCGCATAGGCGCCGACCCCTACTTCGATCGCGGCATACGCCACCAACGGGCGGCGAATGCGGCCTACGAAGCGTCCGCCGAGCGCGCCGCCGAGCGCGAGGCCACCCATGAACACGGCGAGCACGGTGGTCACCGCGATGGTGGTCGACCCGAACACCAGTACCAGCAATCGCCCCCACACGACCTGGTACACCAGCCCGGCGGCGCCGGACAGAAAAAATACGGCCCCCAGCAGCGTGATCGGCTTCACCGGGTGAGCCGGCTCAGGATGAGCGTGGCGCCGCGACGGTGCGCGTCAAAACTGGGCTCCGGCGGCAGGCGGGTCAGGAGGGTCTCCAGCGCGGCCCGCGCCTCCTCGCGTCGCCCCATCTCGTACAGCGCCACGGCGCGGTTGAGTGCGGCGTCGTGGTCGTCCGGAGTTCGGTCGAGCACCTCGCTGAACTGTTCGAGCGCCTCGGCCCATCGTTGATGTTTGAGGTACAACGTGCCCAAGTTATTCCGCGCCAGCGACTGATCGGGATCGAGCGTCAAGGTGTCGTGGTACAACTGCGCCGCGGCCGCATCATCGCCCGCGCGCTGAGCCAACAGTCCCAAATTGGCCAACGCCGCCGCGTCCCTGGGGTCGAGATCCAGCGCGTGGCGAAGGAATCCCGCGGCGTCGTCATCTCGATTCTGCTTGAGTGCGATGATCCCCAACATCCGGTACGTCTTGGCATACTCGGGCGCGAGGCTCGCGGTCTTGAGGAACAGCCACCTCGCCTGATCGTACTGCTCGCGGCGATACGCCAACGTACCCAGCACGTAATACGGAAACGCATCATTCGGTGCGATCGTCACCGCGCGACGAAACGCCTCCTCGGCGCGCTCGTAGTCGTTGCGCGTCATGTACCCGACCCCGAGATTAATGTGGGCGGCGCGACTCTCGGGTGATCGCGCCACCACCTCCTGCCACAACCGCACGTCGTCCGCCCACACCGCGGACCTGGCGCGGTCAACGGTCACAGCCAAGGCCAACACCACGACGCCTCCCACTATCGCGACGCCTTCGACGGTCCGACGAACCAGTGCAGACTGCAATCCCGGGGCCACGCGACCCCATGCAGCCCGCGCCTCACGCACCGCGATCGCGGCCAACCAGGCCAGCGCGACCGCGGAAAACGCCAGACGATTTTCCTGCATCAACCCTTTAACGGTCATCCACGGCAAGGGGGCCAACGGCGCCAATCCCGCAACCGCCCAGAGCAGACACCAAGACACCAGCGGCTGTCTACGCCAACACGCGACCACGGCGGCGAGGAGGACAAGGAATCCCGCAACGAGCCAAGCCGCGGTGACCGCGTGGAACCGCGTGGCAAACACCAACGGGTGATCCAGGCTCAGCGGGTACGGCCATACCAAGAGCAGCAAGGAACGGAGCATCATTTCGAGCAAGGTCCATGCGGGAAAGAGCGCGGGGCGCCCGACCTCCTCTGCCAGGCTGCCGGCCACGTTCCACCAGAGGGCGAAGTACCCGGCGAAGACGACGAGGTAGGGCGCCACCGCCACCAGGCTGCGCCGCCATGTGTCCGGAAACGGTCTTGAGGATGGCACCGACTCGTGGGATGAGATCACGAGATGGTACGTGAAGAAGGGTACGAGCACGGCGACCGCCGACTCTTTGCTGAACAGAGCGGAAAGAAACGCGGCGGCTCCCACGACGGTCCACGCCCGTCCGCCGCCGGTTTCGCGACGCAGAAACGCCCAGCACGCGATCAACGCCCCGCACACCGCTAAGAGCGACGAGCGCGCCACTGCGTAGTTCACGGCTTCGGCGTTCACCGGGTGGACCGCGTACACCAAGGCCGCCAGCGCGGCCCATCGATCATCGTGAAGCAGCCGGCGCCCCACCACGAACACGAGCCACGACGCTACAAAATGCAGCAGGAGATTGGCCGCCAGGTATCCCGCCGGCTTGAGCCCCCCGGCCGCGTAGTTGAGTGCGAAACTGGCCACGGTCAGCGGGCGATACCCCGCCACCCCTGGTTCTGAAGACGCGGCAAGCGGGGACGTCAGGTAGAACCAGGGCTGCCATTTCCGAATCGCCAAGTTTTCGGTGATGGAAATCTTGTCGTCATAGTGGAACCCACCTTTGGCGGCCCCGCCGTGTGCGGCCGCCACCACGGCCATCAGCCCGACCGCCACCACCCAGGGACGGATCGTCACGGCGCGCCCCCGGCGAGCAGATGGTCGATGGCGGTCCGATACCGGTCAAAAGCGGGACCTGGCGGCAACCGTCCGCGCATGTCGCGCAGAACCACAGCGGCCTCGGCGTGCCGCCCCAAACCCGCGAGCGCCACCCCTTGGTTGTACGACGCCTCCAGAAACTCGGGGTCGCGGCGCAGGGCTGCGGTCACCAGGTCGAGGGCCACGGCGAACTCGCGCCGTTGCAGATGAATCGTCGCCAGGTTATTGAGGGCGTCGCGTTGCGTCGGGTTGAGATCGAGTGCGATCCGAAACAGGGCTTCCGCCGTGCGGGTGTCGCCGGCGCGGAGCGCCAGGATCCCCAAATTCGCCTGTGCGTCGGCGTCCTGGGGGTTGAGATGGACCGCGCGCTGGAACGCCGCAGTCGCCTCGTCCGTCAGGTTCTGACGAAGCGCCAGCAGGCCGAGGTTGTAGTGGGCGCGGTAATAGCTCGGAACCAGCACGAGGACCTCTTCAAACACCGCCTTCGCGCGCCCGTATTCCCGGTGCATCATGTAGGCCGACCCCAGGTTGATGCGCGCGAGCAGGTTATCCGGCGATCGTTCGACCACTTCAGCCCACAGTCGCCGATCATCGTTCCACACCGCCGAACGCGCTCGGTCCACCGCCACGGCGGCCACGACGAGAACCGCTCCGATGCCGGCGAGGAACCGTCGAATGACCACAGCGGCGTGCCAGCTTGCGACTCCCGTCCAGATCTCGCGAGCCAATGCCGCCGTGGCCAGCGAGAGACCGGCCGCCGAAAATCCGATGCGATGTTCTTGGAACAGCGCCACCGTGGTCAACCACGGCAGCGGCGCCAGCGGAGCCAACCCGACAAGCGCCCACAACAGGCCCCACGCCGCGACGGGCACGCGCCGGGAGAGCGCGACGAAGGCGACGACGAATCCCACCGCGCCGAGCACGAGCACCGCGGCCAGCTCCCCGTCAAACCGCGTCAGGAACGTGAGCGGATGGTCCAGCCCCAACGGCCACGGCCAGACCCAGAGCGCCAGCGATCGCCCCGCCAGCTCCGCGAAGGTCCACGCCGGACGGTCGGAGGGCGGCCCGGGCGCAGCGACCCCTCCGGCCGTCATGATCCGCCAAAACGCCACATACAACACCGCCATCGCGCCGAAAGCCAGCGCGGCTCGGCGGGCGCGCGCAAGATTCGCCTGGGCGCGTGACGCGCGCGATCGAAACCAGCCGTATGCCGCCAGCGGCGCGACCACGACAACCGCCGACTCTTTGCTCAGCATGGCCGCCACGAATGCGGCGAGCGCGAGGACGCCCATCGCCGGCCCGCCCTTCGATTCGACGTACCGGATATACGCCCACGTCGCCGCGAGCGCGAAAATCGTCGAGAGCAGCGACGAGCGCGCGGTCACGTAGTTGACGGATTCGGCATTGACCGGGTGCAGCGCAAACACCAGCCCGGCACACCACGCCCAGCGTTTGTCGTCCCACACCTCGTAGCCGATCAGGACGATCAACCATGCGGCAAGGACATGCAGCGCGAGATTCGTGGCCAAATATCCGGACGGGTCGAGCCCCGACACGACGTGATTCACCGCGAGCGATAGCGCCATCAACGGTCGGTAGATCGCGGCGTCGCGCTCGCTATTGACCGCGTCGCCTCCCGTGAACATGCGAGATGGCTGCCACGACCGTACCGCGGGGTTGTTCACGACCACGGACAGGTCGTCGTAGTGAAACTCGCCCTTGACCGCCCCGCCGTGCGCGGCCACGACCGCCCCGCCAAGCGCCGCGGCAGCCGCCCACTGCCGCACCGTCACGGCGCACCTCCGGCGAGCAGATGGTCGATGGCGGTCCGATACCGATCAAAGGCGGGATCGGGCGGCAACCGTCCGCGCATGTCGCGCAGAACCGCCGCGGCCTCGGCGTGCCGGCCCAAACCGGCGAGCGCCACCCCTTGGTTGTACGTCGCCTCCAGAAACTCGGGGTCGCGACGCAGGGCTTCGGTCACCAGGTCGAGGGCCAGGGCGAACTCACGCCGTTGCAGATAGATCGTCGCCAAGTTGTTCAGGGCATCGCGTTGTGTCGGGTTGATCTCGAGCGCGATGCGAAAGACCGCTTCCGCCGTGCGGGTGTCGCCGGCGCGGAGCGCCAGGATCCCCAAATTCGCCTGTGCGTCGGCGTCCTGGGGGTTGAGATGGACCGCGCGCTGGAACGCCGCAGCCGCTTCGTCCGTCCGGTTCTGGCGCAGCGCAAGCAGACCGAGGTTGTAATAGGCGCGGTGATAACTGGGCACCAGCGCAAGGATCTCTTCAAACTCCGCCTTGGCGCGCTCATATTCGCGGTGCATCATATAGGCCGAGCCCAGGTTGATGCGTGCGACGAGGTTATCCGGCGATCGTTCGACCACTTCGGCCCACAGTCGGCGGTCGTCGTTCCACACCGCGGAGCGCCCCCGGTCTATCGCCACGGCGAGGACCGTCAGCGCGACACCGGCGCAAGCTATTGTCGCCCGGAGCCACCTCGCAGCGTGCTGCCTTCCCGCGGCCATCCAGAGTTCCCGTACCAGCACGGCCGTCGTCCACGATAGGCCCGCCGCCGAAAAACCCATGCGTTGTTCCTGCAACAATCCGATCGTGGTCAACCACGGCAGCGGAGCCAGCGGGGCCAGTCCGGCAACCGCCCACACGAGTCCCCAAGCAGCCACCGGCGCTCGCGGCTTCAGCCAGACAATGGCGACGGCAAGCCCGACGACTCCGGTGACGAGTGCAACGGCGAGCCCGTCGTGGAATGTCGACAGGAACGTCAGCGGGTGATCGAGCCCGAGGGGCCAGGGCCAGATCCACAGCGCCAATGAGCGCCCCAGCATTTCCAGGAAGGTCCACGCCGGATGCACCGAAGGCGTCGGAGGATTCGTTACTCCGGAGGTCAGCACCCTCCAGAACGCCACGTAGAGTGCGGCCAGCACCGCGTAAACCACGGCGGCTCTGGTCGCGCGCGAGGCGATGCCCTCCTCCACGGCGGGCGTCGGCCGCAGCCACGCATACGCCAGAAGCGGAGCGACCAGCGCCACCGCCGACTCCTTGCTCAACAGGCCGCCCGCGAACGCGGCCAACCCCACGAACACCAACCCCCGACCGCCCTTGTGCTCCGCGTACCGAATGAACGCCCAGGCCGATGTCAAACAGAAGACCGTGGACAACAACGACGCACGCGTCACCGCATAGTTGACGGCCTCCGCGTTGATGGGATGAATCGCGTAGAGGGCTCCCGCCACCAATGCCCACCGCGCGTCGCCGAGCACCAGCCGGCCGATCAGGAACACGAGCCAAGACGCGCCGCCGTGAAGCACCATGTTGACGATCAAAAAGGATGACGGCTCCATCCCGGCCAGTCGATACGTCGCGGAAAACGACCACACGGTCAAGGGCCGGTACGACGCGGTGTTGAACATGTTGAGTTCCGCGTCCGTGGAGGTGAAATACCGGAGCGGATGCCATGTTTTGACCGCCGGATTCTGAACGAACGCGTAGAAATCGTCGTAGTGAAATGCGCCCGGGAGCGCGCCGCCGTGCGCGGTCCACACGAGCGTACCCAACACGATGAGCGCGGCCACTGTCTTTTCTATCTTTCGATGGCTCATCCTAGAGCCCGGACGTTGAATCGGCCCGGAGGGATGACGTATTTCCGGCGCTGCGCGCAATATCCCGCCCAGGCTATGGCAACGCCTCGCCCCTTGTGCCGCGCGGCCCGACGGACGGGGTGCCGACGATCCAGCGTCGTTCACGGCTCGCCTCCCAGCAGGAGACGATTGATCCCGTTTCGGTACAGCTCGGACCGCGAATCCGATGCGAGACGAGTCAGGACGTTCCGCAGCACCGCTTCACCTTCGGGCCTGCGGCCCAGGCCCACGAGTGCGACACCGCGAAGATACGCTGCGTCGAGCGAATCGTCCTGCTGCCGCAGGAGAGTCAGCACTTCCAGCGCGCGCGACCAGTCGCGGCGAATCATGTACACGCTGGCAAGATCGTTCAGAGCAGACCGATGGTTGGGATTGAGGGCCAACGCCGCCCGCAAAGACCGCTCACCGCTCGCCACGTCCCCGAGTAGGATTTCGACCCGCCCCAACGCCGCATGGGCATTGGCCTGCTCGGGGCTCACGGCGACCGCCTGCCGGAACGCGGCGGCCGCTTCGATAAGGCGCGGCCTGGCGTCCGTGCCAACCTCGATACCGTGTTGGTGCCGCTTGAGGGCAAGCAGTCCGAGGTTGTAGTAGGCTCGCGAGTAGGTGGGATCGATCGCCGCAATCGCGCGAAATTCAGCCTCCGCACGATCAAACTCCCCACTTTCCATATATGCGGCGCCCAAGTTCATTCTCGCTAGGGGGTTGTAGGGCGACCGACTGACCGCTTCCTCCCACAGTCGCCGATCGTCGTTCCAGACGCCCGATCGTGCCCGATCAAGGCTTATCGCCCCCGCCGCCACTATCACCCCAACGCCCACCAACGCCCAACGTATCATCCAGCCGACCGGTCGCACCTGTGCGAGCCATCCCCACCCGCTCCTGATGGCGGCCGCGGTCAGCCATGACAACGCCACGGCCGGCATACTCAATCGGTGTTCCTGGAGCAACGCGACGGTGGTCAGCCAAGGGAGAGGTGCAAGCGGAGCGAATCCCGCGATGACCCACGACAGCAACCACGCGACAAATGGGGCACGCCTGACCGCGAGCACACCCAGACCGGCCAAACCGACGGCGCAAACCACCAACCACACGGCAAGCCAGGCGTCGAAACGTACAAGAAACGTCAAGGGGTGTTCCAGACCCAGGGGCCAGGGCCATAACCAAAGCGCGAGCGAGCGTCCAACGATCTCCAGCAGGGTCCAGACCGGACGCGCAGCCGGCAGCCCTGCGCTCACCCCAGGTGCGATCATCAGTTCCCACCACACCACGTAACAGAGTGCGGCAAGGCTGCTTGCCAGCACCACCCGGATGGCCCGCCGACTGGCAATCGGCGTGGTAGCACGCCCACCGATGTCGCCGAATCGCGGGGCAAGCCACCAGTAGGCCGTGATCGGAATGACCAACGCCACGGCGGATTCTTTGCTGAGCATCGCGCCGCAGAACGCCGCCAGGCCGACCATCAGCCACCCGACTCCCTTCCCGCGCCTGCTATCGCGGAGCATCGCCCAGAACGCGGCCAATGAAAACACCGTGGCCAAAAGCGAGGACCTCGCGGTGACGTAGTTGACCGCTTCAGCGTTCACCGGGTGAAGCGCAAACACCACGGCTGCGACAGCAGCCCATCGCGCCTCACCAAGAAGCTCCCGTCCAGTCAGGAAGATCAGCCACGAGATCAGGCCGTGGAGGACCAGATTGACCAGTAGATACCCCCGAGGATCGAGTCCCCCCACTTGGTAGTTGAGCGCTAACGATAGCACCGTGAGAGGTCGATTGCCTCCCACCCACGCTTTCTGGCCGCCGTCGTTCACGGCGTGGGGCGTCGCAAAGTAGCTCGCAGGCTGCCAGCGATGCACGGCGGTGTTCTCAACGACCACAAACTGGTCGTCGTAGTGAAACTGGCCGTGGATAGCTCCTCCGTGCGCAACGGCGACAGCCGCAGCAAGACTGATTAGAATGACGGCCGTCTTGATCCGGCCGCGACTTCGCCACGCTGATGGTGGAGCGGTCATCGTGGTTCGGACAACGCGTTAAGCCGAGCCTGGACCGCGACCAAACCGGGGCTGACCGCCAGCGCCGCACGGTAAACACGCGCGGCGCGGTCCATGGCGCCGCTGCGTTCATAGAGCGCCCCAAGATTTGCGAGCGCCTTCACGTCAGTGGGATCCCGCCCGACCGCCCGTTCATAGGCCGCGACCGCTTCCGCATACCGACCCAGTTTGGCATATCCCAATCCCAGATTGAAATCGACCCGAGGCAGCAGCGGGTCGAGCCTCGACGCCGCGGTCAAAGCCTCGACCGCTCCCGAGGCGTCACTCGCTCGCAGCCGGGCAGCGCCCAGGCTTTGATGATACGCCGCTTTGCTCGGATATTTATCCACCGCCGCAGTCCAGAATCCCACTTCGTCGCGCCAGGCGCGTCCGGCCTGCGCGTTCGTGATCACCAGCGCCACCACGACCGCTCCGCCCAGCGTCCACGCCGCTTTCCGCAGCCATCGCTGCGCCGCCGCTGATCGGACCATCGCGGGCACGCGCCGCGCCAGGGCCTCTGCTGCGGCGACCACGGCCACCGCCAGCCCCACCGTGGCCTGATACCCGCGGTGGGGCTGAAACAACGCCACGTTCGTCACAAACGGCAACGCCATCACGGGGAGGAGAGCGCTGACACCCGTAGCGATGCCCCAGGCAACAAGCGGAAGCCGTTGCCGGAAGGCATACCCAACACCGCACACCCCCCCGATCAGGGCCGCGGCGCCCCACACCACAGGCTGGTCCCACCCGACCCAAGGCTGCGGAGAAACCGGTTCGACCCCGAACAGCACGACCCAGTCCCACAGGTGCCGGCCGAGCAATACCAGCCCCGTGGCCAAGGCCATGTCCGTGGAAACGAACGCCCCGGAAACTGCGTGGTTGACCGCCAAGACCGCAGGCGCGACGCTAAGAACCGCGGTCGCGGCGTGAAGACCCAACCGCCGAACGCTCTCTGCCAGAGTCGCGGCCGCGACCAGACGTTCATACGCGACGAACCACACGAGGCCCATCACCGCGCTTTCCTTGCTGAGCACCGCCAAGGCGAGAAATCCGAGGCTCAATGCTCGCCACGTACGACGGCTCGTTTCCTGTTCGCGCCAACGCAGGTACGCGCAGAACGAAGCGAGCAGCCAGAGCGTGCTGAGGACCGAGGACCGCGCACTCAGATAGTGGACCGCCTCGGTCTGAACGGGATGAAGCGCCGCCATGAGGGCGCTGGCCGCGGCCCAGCCTGGCGACAACCCCAGAGCCATCGCAACCAGGTACACGAGCCAGACCACGGCCGCGTGAAGGACGACCTGGGTCGCGTGGTACACGGCCGGTCGCCCCCCACCCACCACGTGATCGATTGCGTAGGACGAGAGCGTCGCCGGCCGAAATCCGCGACCCTGAGGATCGCGGCTTGCGGCCTCCGACGAGGTCCAGATCAACCCCCAGGCGTGCGTGAGCACCGCGGGGTTTTCCGCGATCAGGTGATAATCATCGTAAAGGAAACCAGCCCGAAGAGCGCCGCCGTGAGCCACCAACACCGCAAGCAGCAGGACCAGAATCGGCAGCCGACCGCGTATCGAGCCGACAGCTACGCGTTCGCTCATGCCTTCCCCGACCCGCTCCAACGCGCGGCTACTTGCTGAGTTTGATGACGTAGTCGCTGTTCGCCTCGACGATCGCCGCGTAGTTCGCCCCGCCGACCGCGTTGCCGTCGCTGTCGTAAACGATGGGGTTGGAGCTGGTGGCGCGTTGGGTGCCCAGGAAGCGGATCTGGACCTCGCCGACCGGACGCAGCACAGCGTCAGCGGTGAACCCGCTGATGGTCGTGGTGGTGGTCTGTCCCTTGATCACCGGGAATGTGGTATTGGTCACTGCATCCGCGTACGCCTGCAGGAACCGACTGCCGAGTCCCCCGTTGAGCAGGCGCAGCCAGATCGGACCCGGCGGGACGTTGAAAATCGCAAACTTGCCGGACTGGCCGGTGACCGTGGTCGCAACCGGGGCCGTGCCCTGGTCGTCGAGGTAGACCACGTCGCCGACCGCCTGGCCATCGGCCTGAACCGCGGCGACGGCAATTCCGTCTACCGGCCTGGTGGTTTGCGGGAGGATCACCATCCGCCCCGACCCCGTACCGGGATCAGCGAGCACGGCGTCGACCTTGCCGTCGCCCGTGACGTCGTCCATGACCAGCGCGGCCGGCTGCCCTCCGACCGGCAACAGCAGCGGCAGACTAAATCCGCCCACACCGTCGGCCTCAAGGTACATCACGGTGCCGTCGCCCCCGTTCAGCACCACCAGATCAAGCGTGCGGTCGCCGTTGAGGTCGATCGTGGCCACCGCGGCGGGACTCTGGCCCGCCTGGAGCGACGTGGGCGGCAGGAACAGCTGGTCGCCGATGACGCTGTTCACGAAGACCCAAATCTTTGGATCACCGGCTGCGCGATCAGCCACGACGACGTCGTTGAATCCGTCGCCGTCCACGTCGCCGATGGCGGCCGCGCTGAAGTCAGGAGTCGCCCCGCTGGGACGACGGTATTGGGTCAGCCGGTTGGTCACGCCGACTTGTTGCATCACCGAGATCGAGTCGCTGTTCACGAAGACCAGGTCCGGGATGCCGTCGAAATCCAATTGCCCCGACAGGATCGCCCGAGGCTGCTCTCCCACGTCGATACCCGGCGCCGGGGTCTTGAATCCGCCTCCGGTGCCCAACAGAAATCCCACCGTGCCGGAGGCGTCGGTGATCATGAGATCGGGGATCTGATCGCGGTTGAAATCCGCGGCGGCCATGGCGGTGGGCGTCCGACCCACGTCGTCGACCACGAGGCTTCCGCCGAACACGAATTGGCCCCGGCCGCGCCCCTCCAAGAGCGAGATGCTCACGGAGTCCCGGTTGAGCACGACCAGATCCGACACGCCGTCGCGGGTATAGTCGACCACCAGCAGCGCCAGCGGTCCTCCCTCGACCCCACAACCGCGTTGCTCCACCCTGCAGGTTGAGTCCCTCACGACCTCCTGGGCCAAAACGAACGCCTCATCCCCGGTATTGAGCCAGATCGTCACCTTCTGCGTCGCCGTATCGATGATCGCCAGGTCGCGGAAGGTATCGTCGTTGAAGGATCCTGTCACAAACGCACCCGGGGTCCCGATCTTGTTACATCCCACCACGGAGTTGTCAGGCAGCTCGGTCCACGCCGGGTTCGCACACGTCAAAGGCACAGGGTCGCCGTTCTCATCCACCTCGCCCAGGCTCGCGGTGGTGGTCTGACCCCAGATCACGGCCGTGCCGTCGCCGCGGGTCACGCTCGCGGCCCTGGCCAGGTCGGTCATCGCGCCCGTCTCCACCGCGCCCACAAACAGGCCGTTCACCGCGCGATCCGTGGTCCGCACGCCGAAGGTATAGGTGTCCATGAGTCCTGGTCCAGAAGTTTTCAGCACATTGTCCTGCCACGACCCCAGCGGAACCGTGAGCAGCCCTGCGGCCGACGCGGACTGGTAGCGAAGTTGGCAGTACCCGTCCTGCTCCACCCGGTAGGGCCCGTACACCTCTTGCTGATCGCACGGAACATCCACCTTACCCGTGAGACCCAGCAGGTTCTCGGGATCGCTGTAGCAGACGCCGCCGCGCTCGAACGTGTTCGGTGGACACTCCTGGCGGATGGGCAGCGGGTCTCCACCCGCCACGCTGAGGGTGATTCCCCCGCTCCCTAGCGACTGGCCGGTGAGCGGAGCGAATGTTCCGGACACGTCCACCGATCGCGGCGGCGAGTTGTTCACATCGAGGGTCACGTACGTGACCCCGCCGGCGCGGCTGTCCGCGAGGACGTTTCCCGTGTCTTCCGGCGACGTCACATCGAGCGATACCGTGCCGAGCGGGGCATTGAAGACGATGAATCGGCCGTCCTGCGTGGTCGCCGTGAGGTCGCGGCGGGGCACGCCGCCGAAGTCGAAATAGTAGATCAAAGGGGTCTGCCCGGACGCCTGGCTCGCGTCGCTTCCATCCACCGGTGTCAGACGGATCGAGGTCCCGCCGGCCGGTTGGCCCGAGGAGACGTCGACCGCGGTTCCCAACAGAATCCCGAGGTCAGGGTTCCGGTCCTCCGGCGCCAGGTTCACGCTCTGCTGGATTTGATCGATCGCCTGGCTGGTCACAGCCACCAAGTTCTGGACATGATCTCTGAACTGGTTGGTCGCGGCGTCGACCTCCGATGTCCCGGTCGTCACGCGCTGATACGTGGGCAGGTACTCGCCCGGCGTGGGTCCCTCGACTTTGACGAGGTAGGTGCTCGATTGCAGCAAGGGCGTGGTTGCTGCCGCGTTCCCATTGATCGAAACGAAGTAGCGACCCTCGGCGCTGGCGACGAAGACCTGCGTCTGTTGCGGAGGGGGCAGTTCCGCGATGGGCACACCGAGCGGCGTGATGCGCGCGTTCGCCACGGGTCCCAGCCCGTCCTCCCTCATCACGCGTCCTGACACCGGGCCCGTAAAATAGGACGCAAACTGGTCCTCTCCGGTGATCGGTGTGGGCAGGAGCAGGGTATCGATGTTGTGGAAGGTCACGGCGTTGGGGATCATGGGGACGATGGACGTGTTGACGTATCGAACCGGCACCCCCGCGGTCGCCTCTTCAACGGTGGTGGTGACGTATATCGTCTTGGACGCGGGGATCGGCAGATTCAACGCCACGAAGCGCCCGCCCGGACCGGTCGACTCGCGGATGGCCGGACGACCGGTCTCGTCCATGTACACCAGGGCTCCTAAGCCGGGGCCGACCAGCGTCCTCCCGTCGTCGTCGGTGATGCGAACGATCGCATTGCGCCGTGGAGCGCCGGCTCCATAGCGGACCTGGCCGGCCAAGACTCCCTTGGTGGTATCCCAGGTGGTCCCCGCGACGCGCGCCGCAGCGTCCAGTCCGTCGCGGGTTTGGATGGTCATGAACTCGGTGAGCTCTGCGGTCTGGAGCGCGGTGAGCTCCGAGCTGTTGGCGTCGAAAAACTGATAGGTGGGGACGAACGAGTCGCCGCTCAACCGCGCGTAGTAGTCCCCTTCCGACGCCACGCAGAAGCGAAATCCGACGGTGCCCCGCTCAACCGCCGGGGCGTCCACGCGGTCTTGAGTCGGACTCTCGTCCGCACAGTTCACGGCCTCGCTCAAGCGCTGTCCGACCACCTCGACCCCGATCGGGCTTCCGGTAATCGCGCCGCCAGCGTCGTTGGTAATCTGACCGACCACGCCGATGACCGGAACCACGACCGGGGTGATGGTGACGGTGCCCAACGAAACTTCGTCGGGAAACGCCAGGAGGCGGGTGCCGCCGCGGCCGCCGGCCACGGCTTTGAGAAAAACCTCGCCGGGCGCGACGTTGAAGGCCGTAAATCCGCCCAACGTGGTGGTGCCCCGCGTCTGAACGAAGTCCGGCGTGCCGCCGAGGCTGTTATAAAAGAACTGGCCGATCCCGCGTCCATTGACGTCGGTAGCGGCCAGCACCACGTTGCCCGCTGTAGTGTCCGTCGTATCGTAGACGGTTCCGGAAATGACGCCGGTGCCGGGAAGTCGCGTGATATTCGCCGCGGAAATCAGGTTGATCAGGTCGCCGCCCGAAATGATCTGAAGGTTTCCTTCCACGCCCAGGACTGGATCAAATCGCACCTGAAACCCGAAATTGTACGTGGTTACATAGGGAACGTTCAAAGTTCCAGAGCCGCTCGGAGCGCCCGGAAAATCTTCGCTGCCGCAGGCAGCGAGCACCCCTCCCAGCAGCATCACGCCCGCAGTGCGAACACGTGTCGTCAGTGCAACGCGCCTCATTCTCCCCTCAGAAGCTGTACTGTAGTTCCACATAGACCCGAGAGTGATTGTTGAAAAAGCCGACGAAATGAAATTCCCCGGGCGTTGGTTCCTCCCCGGGGTCAGCGTCGGAGATGCTGCCCAGCAGGATATCCAGGCCGGTGCTGAGTTTGACCCGCTCCGTCACGGCATACTCCATCCGCGGCCGGATCAGCCACTCCACGTCGTTCTGGAAGAACAGGACCAGTGCCTGGACAATCATCCGGTCGTGTAGCAGCCCTTTCCGGGCAAATCCGCCGTACACCGTGTCGACCTGATCCGGGATCATGGCCGGCTCCCACTCGGGGATACGGTGTTGGAGCACTTGGAACGACCACTCCGTCGTCAACAGAGAGAAGTCGACGCCAACCGCGTATTTCAGGTAGTCCTTTTGGACCTCGCCGAACAGGGTGACTTCCTCGCCCTGGGTGTCGGTCACTCGCCCCAACCGGGTGCCGAAGTACTTGCCCTCGACCCACGCGGCCTCGGCGTTCAGGATGGTACGCCCCAGGCTTTTCGAGAGCGTTGCGCCGTAAATGTGCAGGCGCCCGACGCGGGGAAAGGTGTTGAGGGTGGGGTCCTCCCCGAAGACGCCCAACCCCTCCACGTTGCGGAAGGCCACGGGAAAGTCGTCCCAGGTCGAGAAATAGCTGGCAGAGAGATCCCACCCTCCGAACAGCCGGGAAACGCGGAGCGCCCATTCACTATTTTCGACCGTATTGGCGGGCACTTCCATCCCTTCGAGGAAGCGAAATTGTTCCCACTCGCTTTCCCGAGCCGCGGGCTCGTGTGTCCGAATATCCGGAATCCAAATGCCTTCCAGCGTGGTCTCGCCCAGATACAGGTCGGTTTTGATCATCCAAAGCGGAATGTAGCGGTCGTTCACGTCGCGCAGGATAAATTCATGAAAATCAAGGGGATTGATCTCATCGGTAACCCGGGCGCCCTCCACCACTCCCCAGCGGACGATTTGGCGACCGGCGCGGATGTCCAGAATCCGAAAGTGCAGGTCCAGATAGAATTCTCTGAGTTCGATCCCGTACTTTCGGATTTCCACGTCGCGGACATTGTTGATCTGGACCCGACTGACCTCTTCCGGGGTATCAATATCCCCGGACAGCACGGATTCCGGCCCTTTGCGCGGACTGATGGTGTCGATGTCCACCAGGTCGTACGCCACGTCGTAATACGCGCGGATCCGCGCGCTGAGCTGCGCCCGCGGGCCAAAAGTGTAGCGCGGCTCGAGGTTAAAAATGTTGAGCACTTTGACCAGGGCCGCGGGCTGGCTCAGGCGGAATGCGGTCTCGTTCCGCAGATACCCGTTGAGCGTCAGGTTATCCCGCCACGAGGGCCGAGGCCCTTCGTCTCCCGCCTCCTGGGCCCATGTCGGCGAGGCGGCCAGCATGATTCCCAGCACCGCGACGAACGCACCGAAACCGATCGAACGCTCCCCCTTCACCCGACCCACCGGTCAGAACGTTTTGCTGACCGACACCGCCATTGTCCGCTTACTGAAGCTGCCCGCCGCTTGCACCAGATTGTTGAGCAGTTCGTTGAGATCCTCCGAGCGGTCGAGCGAAAAGTTCGATTCGCTCTCAAGGAGGTTCATCCCAATGGAAATGACCAGGTCGTTGCGAAACGTGTAGCTGAAGTCCAACCCGTAGGTCTTTGACGTCGCCTGGCGGAAGACCAAACTCGAGACCGGTTGATCACCCCGCACGATCGTCTCGCGGGTGGGATTGACGAAATCTAGAAGGCCCAGGCTGTACGTGAAGCTCGCGCCCACCGCCCCCCAGAGCCTGCGACTGTAGACCAAGCCGATACTCTTGGACTGACTGACCTGGTCGTCGCGATTGGAATCGTTTGAGGAGGCCGAGAAACTCGTGGCGAGTGTCCCGGCCGGCCCGAGCGTCTGACTCAGCGACACCGAATAGCCCAAGGTCGACGTTCGAGTCGTGCTCCCTCCCAACCCGTTCGACAGCCCGTACGACAACCCCAACGTCAACCCCGAGGGCAACTGCCCGCGCTTGGTCACCGACGTGTTGAACGACTGGCTCGTCACCTGGGGCCCGTCGCTGCCGTGGCCGTAGGACCATCGGTACGATCCGCTGACGTCGACGACCGGGGTGAGCGTGTAGTCCAGCGAAGCCCCCAACCCCGTAGAGGTATCCACCACCTGGCGAAAAAGCAGGTAGTACGTTTGCGTGTGATCCAATGTCCCGCGAAGTCTGAGCTGAGGCTCGTTGATCATCCAATACGCGACCGTGCCGCCGATCTGGCTGTACGCCTCGCCTATGGGGTTCGTGCGGGCCGAACCGATATTGCTGTCGTAGGCCCAGGGCGTTGCCCTCAAGGTGAACCGATACACCCGCAGACGCTCCTCCAACGCGGCGATGTTGTCCTCTGAAGCTCGCCGCAGGTCCACCGCCTCGGGCTCGGTCCGCCCGGCCAGCAGATCCCGCGTGACGCGGTACTGCCGAAGGGCCTCGTAGTTTCGGCCTTCCTGGCCGTACAGGAACGCGAGGTTCCAGTGCACGATGGGGGTGGACGTCCCGCCTGAGAGCTCGACGGCTTTTTCGAATTCCCGCGTGGCCTCCGCGGATCGATCGCTCTGCAGCAACACGGTCCCGAGGGAGGCGTGGGGCTCGGGCGCCTCGGGCGCCAACGCGATGACCTTCTCGTACGCGGCGATGGCGTCGTCCCGTCGTTCTTGTACTTCGAACAGAAACCCCATCTGGAGATACGGTTTCGGTGATTTGGGGTTGACTTTCGCCGCGTGTTCGAGGGCCGCCTGGGCCTGGTCGTACTCTTTGCGATCGGTGAGGATAGCGCCGATGTTCAGAAGCGGTTGGTAGTCGTATGGGAACCGCTTCGCCGAGGCGTCGAAGACGGCGAGCGCCTCATCCAACCGATTCTGCACGACCAACACGCCGCCGACCAGGAGATACCCCTGGCCTTCCTGGAAGCGGTTCAGAAAGTCTTCGCTCGCCGCTCGCCGGGTCTGCGCCTCCTCGAGGTACCAGGCTCCCTCACCGTGCGTGATCGCCAGTCCGAGTTTTTCCACGGTGGCCTTGTACTCCGCCTGCGCTTCCAGCAAGTTGCCGCCGTCCCGCGCTTGCTCCGCGCTGGTCTGGAACATCACACCCAACCAAAAGTGGGCCAGGCCGAACGTGGGCGCCAATTGGAGAACGCGCTCGAATGACTGCGCGGCGACCAAGTTGTTGCCGAGGTTGAACGCCGCCAGCCCCCGATTGAAGACGTAGTAGGGGTTCTTGTCGTCCAGCACCGCGGCCCGGCCAAAGGCCTTGAACGCCGCTTCATAGTCTTGCGTCTGAAATGCCTCGATCCCCTCGTCGAACGACTTGCGCGCCTCGATCGCCAGGCCGAACCTCAGAGCCTTGAGCTCGGTGATCGCTTCCTCCAGTCTTGGCAATCGGCGACGGGCTTCGATCCCTTCGCGACGCGGCCCGACCAGTTCCACCACCCGTTTGTAATGCTCCAGCGCTTGTTCGAACTGTCCTTGCCCCGCTTCGATCTCGGCCAGCAGGAACAAGGCCGGGTAGTAGTCGGGATCTCCCTCCAACCCGTTCTTCAACATCCGCGCCGCATCAATGGTCTGGCCGCGTTTGGCCGTCATGAGTCCCAGGCCGAAGTTGGCGGCCGCGTGGTTCGGCAGCACCGACAACACCCGCTCGAAGGCCTGCTTGGTGTCCTCGGCGCGACCGGCCCTGGCGGAGTCGGCCGCCTGCTCCATCCACTGGCGGACCTGGAGCGCCTGTTCGGGCGAGGCACCCACCTGGGTGAGGCGGCGCGCCGCAAACTGCACGTCGGGATGCGCGACCTTGGTGTCGACGGCCGCTCGGTACGCCGAGGCGGCGTCCGCCACTCGGCCGTGCCGCTCGTACAAACGCCCCAAGCTGACCTGCGCGGGATAAAACGTGGGATCGATCGCCACCGCCGCTTCCCATCGCGACCGGGCTTCGTCGTCGCGTCCGCCTTGCTCGGCGATGTTGCCCAGAAACAAGAGACTCGGCAGGTGAGCGGGAATGCGATCCAGCACTTTCCGAAAATTCGCTTCGGCGGTCGGGAGGTCTTGGGCGGTCAGCGCCTGGACCGCGAACTGAAAGTCCCGCTGGGCAGCCTCGTAGGTTTCGCGATCGCGACCCAACTGGCCGAGGCGGGCCGCGGCGCGCGTGGCGTCCTCGGATTGCGGAGCCAGCTCAATGACTCGGCGATAAAGGGGAATCGCGTCCTGCGGCCGGCGGGCGGCTTCGTAGACCTGCCCGAGCACCATCCACACCAACGGCTCCGAGGGATACGCCTCCCCGGCTCGCTGCAGCCGGTCTATCGCTTCCGGAATGCGGCCCTCCTGGAACAGCGTGACGCCTTCCTGGACAGCTTCCTGGGCCGTCTGGACCTGTGCGTATGCGGAGCCTCCCCATCCTGCGGCCATGGTCACCAGCAGCACCGCGCACAGCGGCGCCGGCCCGAGCCGCGCGCGCCTGGCGCCGCTCAGGTTTTGCATGGCCAACCAGTCACCATCCGCCGTCCCCTCCGGTTGACCCTCGCCGAGACCGGTTCATTCCGTTCCAAGGTCCTCAAAATAGAGGGATTTCACACGAAAGAGGAGAAGGTAACACAGCGGGGAGAAGACGCCAGTCCGGTGGGCCGCCCTTCCCGCGGAACAGGCCGGACCGCGTCAAGAGGCGCGTTGCGGGCAAAAAAAGGGGAAGCCCATTGCTGGGCTTCCCCTGTGTTGCTGCGGTTTCCAGTCCTCTTACGGCAGAACCGGAATGACCGTGGTACCGGTGGCCGGTGGATGCGGTAACGGCGTGATCGCCGGCAGACCGGGCCAGTTGAACGTGTAGGTCACCGTATCCTGGTCAACGGGCAGGTCATGCGGACTGCAGCCCAAGCAGGATAGGAGAGCCCCTTGCGTCACCTCGATTTGCTCGACGAGCTGGGTCAACCCGAAGTTGGCCGGGCTGGCGCCGTTGTGAGTGCCATCGGTGTCCGCCCCCAGGAAGCTGAAGGTATGACCGTTGGTCTCACGGATCCACCCGCGGAGGCCGTTCTCAAGCGCCTCTTTGTAGTAGATCGTGCCGTCGTCGGACGTCCCGTACGCACCGTCCGCACCAGGATCCGACTCGCAAGTGCTGGTCGGGTGGACGGTGTCTTGGGCAGCGCCGGGGGCAGTGCACTCCACGTAGGCAGCTGCGTTCTGCGTGGTATCCGGATCCAGGCTGTCCGTGTACCCTTGCGGGTACAAGGTGTTGCCCAGACGCCGCGGGTTCAGATCGCGGCCGAAACGGGTGAACGGGCTTTCGCCGAGTTCGTACACCCCGTTCGGCACGTACACGATCGCGAAGAAGTTTCCGGCCGAGTCAATGGCCCCGTTGGGGATGCCATTGCCGTCCGGATCGTTGTCCGCGCAATCGTCTTCACCGTACAGGGTTCCGCGGGTCCCACAAATGACCCACGCATAGGGATCTGCGCCTTCCTCCGAGTGGACGTTCGGACCGCTGACCACTCGGAACTGCTGGAGCAGCTGCTGATCGAAGTCGCCGGGCAACCCGGCTTCCGTCGAGTACTGCGCCAGCCGATCGTCGATCACGAACGGGAGCTTCGCCAAGTTGCTCAGCGTCTTCACCGTGAGAAGTACGCCGAAGTTATTGACGGCCCCGATCGAGTCAAGACGCGTCGACTGCGTGATTTCCACAGCCCCGGCGTCCGCCGTGTCCGTGTCGCCGTCGGCACCCTTGACCACAAACAGGTGCACGTTGCCGGCGCCGTCCTCGGTCACGTAAAACTCGCACCACCCGCTGCCACCGCACCCGTTAGAGGGCCCAGTGGGATTCGCCGAAAACGCCCCGTCCAGATTGCTCATGGCGCGCCACCGAAGCATGGTGGCGTTCCGCGCAAAGCCGGTTGCAGACCGCAGGCTCTGCGAGAACGCGTCGGCATCGACGCCAACCGTCCCGCCACCCGCGGTGTACTTGACCATCAGGGTGTCGACCCAAGCCTCTCGGTCGTGCGGCCAGTACCGGGGGAATTTCCCGGTGGTGAGCGGCTCACCATGGCCGTCGAGGAAGGCCAGTATCCCGACCAGACCGGATTCGAACGACGCGTTGGCCATCGCCAATCCGATGTCACCGCTGGCGCCCGGCCGCCCGACTTCAGGGAAGAACGGGAATGTTTCGGCCAACGATGCGAAACCCGAGTTCCACTGGCCGGCTGAGAACGACGGTTGCATCATCATCCGATAACCGGTCCGGTGGTGATCGCCGGACGGCGGGATGAAGGGCGTGCCGAACCGCGGATCGTAGTAGATCCCGTTCGCCCACGCCACGATCGACGCCGAACCCCAGCCCGAGCAGTTGCCGTTATCGCTACCGATAAGCGACGTACACGTCGTCATCGTTCCCATGTAGGGAATGTAGATGCCGCCGGTGGTGAACGTGCCGCCGATTCCGGTCGAGTCGGCCATGGAAACGAACGTGGGCACGAACAGCTCACTGCCGGCGACACCAGTAGTAGTTGTCTCATTGATGGTGAACAGGTTGGCGGCCATTGCAGGCGTCGCCACCAACGCGAGCCCCAGGACCGCCAGGCCTAACACCATAAATCTACCGTGTTTTGCCATCGCATGTACCTTTCTTGATTGTTCCCCTTCCCCCCATGGGAAGAGGCCCTGCTTCATGTGCTTCCGCATTCTTGATCACCCCCCTTCCTGCGATAAGATCACGGGGCCTATGCCCCGGTTGAAGCCGGTTTTTTTGAAAACACGTTCAAGAGTTCAGGGGGTTCAAATGTTCAAGCACTTCTTGAACCATTGAACCTGTTTGCCTTTGTTGAACGCTTGAACGTGTTTGCCTTTCTAGCACTGGTGCGCGGGACCGTTTAACGTCAGCCCGTCCGGACGGCCGTCGCCGTTCGCATCCGCGGTGTTTCCGTCGAATGAAAAGGTCCCCCCGCACGTGGACGTCACCCCGTCTTCCACCAACGTCTGGCTATACGTCCCCTGGCTCCCGATCGGATTCCCGTCCGCGTCGGTCAGCGAGCGGACGCTGAAGCTCATATCGAAGGCTTGGCCTTTTTCCGCCACGTTCTGCGAAAAACGGTACTCGATCTCGGTGCAGCGATTCGCGAGGCTGGAGGGACCGATGGCCTGGCACGCGGTGGTCTCAGTACTCAGTCGAGACAACAACCCATTTTCCAAGCTCTGGAACGCGACGCCCAGCTCGTTGACCCGCGACAAGGTCAGGGGCGTGCAGGACGTCACGGAAAACGGCGGGCTCGTGGCTCCGCCCGTGTCGCAGTTCTGAAGGATCTCCTCCGCGCTGCTGCCGGACGGGACCCCGCACCCGAACTGGCTGCTCGAGCAATCGCCGAACGGGTTCGGCGCAAACGGGTTGGAGGTGTCCGGAAACGGATCGGACGGCCCCGTGATGATCGTGGGGTCGAATCCCCGCAACGTGGCCATATTGGCGTTCGCTTGATTGCTCAAATTCAAGGTGATGATTTGCTGACCGTAGGAATTGGGCACCGTCCCGAACATCGTGACGCCGACGAGGCTGATCAGCCCCGCAACGGTAGATTCCCTGAACCTGTTCATAGGATCGGCAACCGCGCCGGGTGAGATTCATTTGCAATGAATAGGCCAGCATATTTCACGGCGAATCCTCCGAGAATTCCACAGGAAATGACCTGTTTCGGATCTGAGTGGCCGCTCATGGAGGCGTCCACAGGACCAGAAAACCCGTTCTGGGGGCGAAGATGAGAAAATCTTTTCCCCCTCAAAAGTGCACGGCGAGCTCTATCAGCCCCTCCCAGCCAGACAGTTCAAGGGTCAATGCCCTCTGAGTTCCCGCCTCTTCTTGGATGTCTCCGGTCGTGGTCACCGTGGCGTATGAGACCGTCGTACCCTCGCGCGGCGTGAAGAAGAGCTGGGGCAAGGGAACGCCAGGACGAATCTGCAGCGGATTCGGGACCGGGAATTGCGGGAAGCCGGCCGAGAAATGCCGCGTCACCTCCATTTCGCGGATGTTTCCCAGAACGTAGTTGGCTCGCCCCCCGATGGACAGCCACGAGGTGAGTGGGTAGTCCCCGCCAATGCCGAACCGCGTGGTGTAGCCCCATCCGAATGATTCGTCCGAGCTGATGGACGCGAAATGTACCTGATC
This sequence comes from Nitrospirota bacterium, assembly GCA_040757335.1. Classification (NCBI taxonomy): domain Bacteria; kingdom Pseudomonadati; phylum Nitrospirota; species Nitrospirota bacterium. The sequence continues at coordinate 91,594 of JBFLXB010000006.1, forward strand.
ATTGGGGTCAATCACGTTGACGAGCGCATCCATGGTAAAGTACGCGACCGTGATTCCCACCAGGCCGGCGTTGACATAGAGGCCCTTCCCCTCGGGCGTGCGAAACAGGTGGTACCGCCACTCGAGAAAGATCTGGTCAAGAATGAGGTTGTACCGCGCGCTCCGCGGGGCGGGAACCGGCTCGATATTGGAGCGGAGCAACACGCTGATCGTGTCTTGCGCGATGGTTTCACCGCGCCAACTGGAGAACGACAGCCCGAACGAGTGGGGGCCGCCGGTGTTGTAAAACGTGTCCACCCCGTAGACCGGACCGCCCTCAATCCCCTCAACCGCCAGGTTCCGTTGTTCGAAGGGAAACTCCGTGTTGCGCGGGAGCAGAAAATTCGGGTCCTGCATGAACGTGATACTCGTGTCCTGCAGGACGCGATTCAAGGTTCCGAGCCTCGGGTAGTAGTACCCGGCGGTAAGGGCGAACGACCAGGGCGTGGCGGACGGCGCAACCGGGGGCGGCCCTGACGGCGGAGGCGGCGCCACGGGCTGCGCAGCCTGGGTACTGTCGCCGGTCGGGCCGGCTGGAGGCGCTGCATCAGGCGCCGCCAACGGGATCATTGGTTGCACCGGTGCCGGTTCAACCTGGCTCGGGGCCTCCCCAGACAACGGGGGTTCCTCGGTTTGCGCCGGCGCCACAGGCTCTGAGGGGGCAGGCTCGCTGCTCTCCGATGGGGATGGGGGGGCGATAGTCTCGCCCTCCGGGGGGGCCATGGTCTCGCTCTCCGTGGGGGAGACGGTCTCGCCCTCCGGCGGCGCGTTGTCGGTTGGTTCCACGATGTCCTCGGGTGAGAGCTGCGGTTCCTCGCTCATGATGTCGCCCGCTTCTTCCGCAGGAGGAGGCGGTACGTCTTGGGCGGTTGCCACAGGTGCCATGCACCCCACGCAGACCGCGATCGCCGCGGCCAGCAGGGACCGACCCGTCCGCGTGCGCCGTACGTGGCTCATCAACCGGACCCGGAGGCCCCTCAGAACGGGCCCGTCAACCTTGAGCCACAAGCGGTTTGCCGACGCGCGACCCGACGATGAAGCCGGGCTGGAGCCCCGCGATCAGCAGCGGAAGAATGATCAAGGCGCCCAATGCGCTCGTGGCCATGGCGATGGGCACGAGGACGCCTTCCATGTGCAAGTAGTAGCCGGAAAACGGCAGCGTTAGATACCCTGCGGAGATCGCCACCGCCACGTAGCAGATCGCCTTGCCCGACGTCGTAATCGCGGAACGCAGCGCCCCGTCCAAGGACAGGTCGCCGAACCCGCCCGCCGAGCGGTACTCCTCCCGCAACCGAAAGAGAAAGTAGATGGCGTAGTCCGCGCCCATGCCGACCGCCATCGCGGAAATCGCCGCGGTGCCGATGCCGAGCGTCACGCCGCCGAAGCCCATGACGGCGAAGTTGATCAACACCGCGAGCCCCAAGGGCAGCAGGACCAAACAGGCGCCCACCGCCGAACGCAGCACCACGGCGGATGCCACGAAGATGATCGCCCCGATCTGCACGATGTTGCGCAACTTCCCGTCCACCATGGTGCGGTTGAGCGCCACCGTGACCGGGGAACTCCCCGCGACTCCCACCGTGACCCCCAACCGATCGAACGCCGTACGCTGGGAGTCCACCACGGCGATGAGTTGCTCGGCCAGCGCCGTGGAATCGCTCTTGAGGAAGGCCCAGATCACGGCCCGGCGATAGCGGTAGTCGATGAGTCTCGCAAAATCCGCGGGATTGCCGGAAATGGAGTACAGGAACAAGAAGTTGGACACCTCTCCTTCGGTCGTGGGAATCCGGTCGAATTCCTCCTGATCGCCGTGGAACGTCCGGTTCATCTTGCGCAGATAGTCCACGAACGATTCGGTCTTGCCGACGCCCGGCACTTGGGCGATGCGTTTCTCCAGATCCCCGATGGCGGCCACGACCTCCGGCTGTTTGAGGACATCGGGCTGACGGCCCTCGACCATGACGTAAAACGTCGAGGTCCCCCCGAAGTGGGTGTTCAGTGCCCGTTCATCGATCCGCAGCGCGGTCGATTCGAAAAACTGTTCCTTGAGGCTGTTGTTGACCACCACCCGCGACGCCCCCACCGCCCCGACCACCGCCACCACCAGCACGCCGACGGCCACCCATCCGCGTCGGGCGCCCGTCACCAGGGCCGCCAGGCCGCCCAACAGCCGGTCCAGCCCGTCGCGAGCGGCCTTGGTGGCGGACGGAGCGCGCATCAGCGAGCGCAGCGCGGGAATGAAGGTGAGTTCCAGCACCAACGCGCTGATGATGCCAAACGCGGTGAGGAGACCGAACGCGCGGAACGTCTTGAGATGGAACGTTACCAACGAGGCAAAGCTCGCCGCCGCGACCAACCCGGCGGTGATCATCACCGGCGCCATCTTGGTGGTCGCCTCCACCACCGCCGCACGGTTGTCACGTCCCGCGGCGAGTTCCTCGTAGTACCGTTTCAAGATCTGGATCGCGTGCCCCGCGGCGATCGCCATGATCAGGATCGGCGTCATGGTGTTGAACGGATCCATCGGGATGCGAAACGTCCCCATGAGGCCGAGCGCCCATACCACCGAGATCAAGGCGGTGACCAGCGGCAGCACCATCCCCTGCAGGCTGCGGAACGCCCAGTAGAGGACGACCATCATGACCACCAACGAGAGCGGAAAGAGGTAGACGATGCGTTTCGAATCCGCTTCCAGGTAGGACAGCGCCACCGGCAACCCCCCGAGATGGATGTCCACATCGTCGCCCGCGACGCGAGCGGTCACCTCCTGGAGCGCCCGGCGAATCTCCTCGTCCCCGATGCGAAACCCATACGCGGTATGGATGGCGCCGCGGCTTCCCCCGAACCATGACTCGCTCGCCCAGTCTTCCGGATTCTTGGGCCAATCCTGCGGCGAAGCCGACGCCTGCTGGTTCTCCTTCCAGGTGGGCACCCACTCGCGAAAGTCCGTGATGATCGCGGCGGCGCGCCCGTCGGCCGAAACCAGGCTGTTGACGTATAAATCATTGGACATCACCCGACGGCGAAACGCCTCCGCCTCTTCGGCCGTCTGCGGCACCTCGGGCATGAGACGTTCGACTTTGATCGATTCCCCGTCGGCGGTCACGAATTTGACCTTCCGGTCCGCGAGGCTGACGACGTTTTCCTCCTTGATGCCGGGAATCGTTTTGACTTCTTCGGTGAGGGCCTTGATCGTCGCCAGATGCTGCGGCGTGAAGACGTCGCCCTGCTTGGGCACGACGCCCACCACCACCACGCGGCTTCCGCCGAACACCTCTTCGATCACGTTGTTGAGTTGGACGTACGGGTGCTGCTGGGGCAAGATGGTCTTCGGATCGATGACCATTCGCACCTTCAGCATCTGAACGGCCAGGACCGACGTGAAGACGGCCGTTGCCAGCAGCACCCACCAGGGGTGGCGGACGACGAATTCGATCGCTCGTCTCATGGACCCATCATCCAGACCGCGGGATACCCCCCGGCATTCCCCGGCGAGGACGGATCATCGCGTGCGGTTGACGGCCGACAGCGGGCGCCCACGGCCCGGATCTTTCCTGGCCTGTCGGCCGTGGGCGATCTGCGGGGAAAACTGGCGCTACCGACGGGGACCAGTCTTGAGAATACGCTCACTAAACTCGTCGTCGCTCAGCCCCACGTTGTTTCGCAGATCGCTGATCTCGAACAGAGTTTTGTGTGAGGTTTGGACGTTTTTGACCTCGGCGCGTTTCCACGCCCAGACGTTGTTGGGACGCTGCCATTCAATCGCCTGCGTTTTGAGCAGATCGCCTTTTCGGTCGTAGTAGTCGATGCGCAGCGGGGTAAAGTCCGTGACAGGGACCCACGTGAGTTTCTTGCCGTACAGGCTTTCCTGGTCCTTGGGAACGCTCTGGACCACGTAACACGGCGTCGCCCCGCACCGCTCGGTCCTCAAGAGCGTGTGGGTGTCTTCATCGAGCTCGCGCTGTCCGAGGTCCGCGAACGTCAGGTCGGACCCCATGAACGCGTCGTCCTGCTCGCGGGTCGTCATGCGCCGGACTTGCTTCAAACTCGGCAGGTAGAGGCGCAAGTCGTCGGCCTGACCGGCCTTGTGGTAATCCCAGATCAGAAATCCGACGCCGCGCTGATCCGGCGGGAACTCCGTGACGAACAGGGTTTTGCTCTCGAACCCGTCCTTGCCGCCATAGGCCTTCCAGTAGCGTTTGGTCACGATCTTTTGCTCGTCGCCCCGCTTGTCGATCTTGCGCAACGTGACCGTGGACAACTGGTCGTTCGCCAAGTACAGCTCTCGGGTCTTTTTCATCACGTCAAGACCCGTCAGTTCGGGCTCGGCGGCGATGGCCGTGGCACACACGACGGCGATCACCCCGAGCGCCATGAACCCAGCGCGCAGACTGACTCGTCTCATCCCCTATCCCTCAAGTGTGGTGTGGACAACCGGACCTTACGACGGTTTCACCCCCGTGAGCACCGTGAATGGACTCGGGGCGGGCATCGCAACTCGTCTGATCTTGCTGAACCCTACCGCGACCATCCACTCGGCGACTTCCTGGCCCGAGTGGGCGGATCCCCCGGGTGTATGAAGTAGTTGATTGACTCCGATCATCGCCGACAACACCGGGCCGGACTTGTTGTCGTTGAGCATTTGATCCTGCACGATCACGAGCCCCCCGGGTGCAAGCGCCTGATGGGTCTTCCGGAAGATGTCTTGCACCACCGCGGGTGATTCCTGATTGAGCATCGACGACAGCAATGCCGCGTCATATCCGCTGCCGAACGCCTCGTTGAGGTAGTCGCCGGGCTTGGTGTGGACGCGGCCGGTCATCTCGTGCGATGTGATGATCTCCCTCGTCACCGCCAACGTTTGCGGCTGGTCGATCACGGTGGCTGACAATCCTTTGTTCTGTTTGCAGAACATGATGGAGAACGTCCCGGGCCCACCCGCAATATCCACCAAGTGCGAGCGGCCTTTGAGAGAAATTTTCTTCGCCAGGAGTTGCGCCTGCGCCACCCCGCGATAGTGCATCCCGTAGATGTAGGTGCGCGTCGCCTCTTCTCCCTGGTCGTGCGGCTTCTGAACCGGCGGCTTACCGGTGACCACCGCGTCGTACAGCTTATCCCACGTCGGATACCAACTCTCGAACATCGAGACGATCCCGCCTTGGTACCGCGGACTGGTCTTGACCAGAAACGTATTCGCGAGCGGGCTGTTGCGGTATCGCCCACTCAGGCGTTCCAGGAATCCCAACGAAGTCGCGGCGATCAAGAGGATGTCCAACCCTCGCTCGTCCGCCCCGGTCTCACGGGCGAGTTCACCCGCGGACAAGGCCTTGCCCGCCAGGCGGTTAAACACGTCCAGACGGTTCGCCACGTGGAGCACTTTGGAGTGCCAGTACGCGGAACTCACGCGAGCGACCGTCATCGGATCGAGCGCTTTCGTTAGCTGGTGCTTGCGCGCCGGGCCTTGCCGACGAGCCGGTTTCTTCTTTCTCGTGTTCGCCATCACGCCTCCTCAATCACGAAGCAGCGAATCAAGCCAGCGTTCGGCGCGCCCGGTCCTACCGGATCATCCCGGAGGCGGCCGGCGCCTGTTTCGCCTCTTTGGTCCTGACCAACACCTTGACACTGGCATTGACGCCCAGTTCTTTGTGCTCAACCCCCTTCTCGTCCTTCTCCCGGCTCGCGGCCCGCACTTCGATGGTGCGTTCCCCGTCTCGCACATCCCACAGCGTCATAGTTTGCCGTTTGGTGGTCTTCGCGAACTTCCCGTCGACATAGATGTGCAGATGATCGCCCACCGTTCCTCGCACGAACCGCGTCTCGATCGGGATACTTGACGTCTCGATGACGGCACCGTCCGTCGGGCTCAGGATCGTCAGGGACACGTCGTCCGCCACGGCGGTCGCGGTCACCCACGCCCCCGCGACAATAGCGCACAGTATACTCGATCGCGAGAACTTCATCATCCGGTCTCCATATGCTACAGCATCAGATCGAACGCCAGGGTCAGTCGGTTCTCGGTCTGGTCGTTTCCGTCCACACTGGTCAGTTTGGTCTTGACGTGGCTGTATTCTCCGTGAAAGAGGAGCGCCAAGCGGCTGGTCTCAAACATGCGGTATCGCGCCGCGACGGTCGTTCCGTCGAGGTCGCCCGTCTTCTGGTCGGTCGTCGCGTCCCCCTGATCCAAATTTCGGATGATATCGTAGCGAAAGACGAGCATGGTGCTCCAATCCTGCAAGAGATCGTACCGCGCCTCCAAGAATCCCCCGATAAACGTGGCGGTCTGAGGATCGCTCCCGTTGAACAGCCCGGAGCTGTCGCTCCCGTAGAGCGCGAGCGCGAAGAGTCTGAGGGGCGGCGCCGCGAGCCACTGACCGTCCGCGCCCATCCGGTAGAAGGTCTGATTCGCCAGCCCCGTGCCTTCGATCGGGTCACCGGCCGGCGTGAACTGAAAATCGGTCGAAGCCGTGCCCAGGTAGGTAAACAGACCGACCCGGTGCTCGTTCAAGGGTTTGGCGACCCGCAGGTAGAAGTCGAAGGCCTTGTTGCTGTCGGCGTTTCCGTTGGTCCCGTTGATCAGGGCCAGCGAATACGCCAGCCCCCAAGGGGCCTGTCCGGACGCTTCCGCGCCCAACTGGCTGGCGCTCCAGTCCAGCGTTGTCTCGGGATCGTCGGCGGCCGAGCTGCCTTCCGGGAAATATCGGTAGATCGGATAGTCTGACAATGAGAGCCGTCGGGCACTGGACAGAGGCACGTCGAGTTCGAACTCTCCCAGCTTGACATTGAGCGGGACGCCCCCCGGCGACAGATCGTTGAACCGTATCCAGGCGGATTCCAGCTCCCCGTCCTGCCCCTCCGCCGGCCCCAACGCCACGTTCGTCACGGCGGGGAGATACTTCACGTAGAAATTCACCGTCTCGGTTAGCAGGCCACCCATCATGAGGTCGAACCGCTCGATCCCTGAGGTCCGGGTCTGAATCTTCGCCTCCCCTCGGTCAGTGTCTTGGTGGTCCTGCGAGGTATACCCGTACCCCGCCACCACCCGGGCGCTCAGCGGCCAATACGACGGTGGGAGATCCTCAGGCTCCTCTTTCCGCACCTGATCGCGGAGTTCTTCCGGGAGGCGTTCCTCCAGGCCCGCCATGCGGTACCCGTGAGCGCGAAAGGCTTCGCCAAAGTCGTTCAATGCCGGAGGAACGCTGTGGCAGTAACTGCAGTCCATATCGAACTTCCTGGTGAACGCGGGAACGGCCCCCGCCTCGCGCAAGGCACCCTCGGCGATCACCAGCGCCACCACCATCCACCATCCCCAATACAATCGGTCAACCATGCGTGTGCCCGCCTCCTTGCCAATCTCCCGTCCGTCGCACGGAGGGGCGTTCGCGTGAACGCCCCTCCGGACCTGCCGATGCTTTTCTGGGTGGCCGCCGCGCGGCGAGTCCCGTCAGTGGTGATGCCCGTGGTCGGACCCGTGCGCGTGTTCTTCTTCGTGACCGTGGCCCGCGGCAGCCTTCTGCCCGGCATCCATCTTGGAGAGGAACTCCACCAAGGTCGCCACCGCGTGTTTATGCTCGTCACGGATATGCCCCAACACGTGCACCACATCGTCTACGCCGGGGAAATCCTCGCTGGCGATCACCGGGATTTGCGCCTCGTACTTGTTGATGAGCTTGAGTTCCTCGACCAAATCGTCACGGAGATCGGCGGCGGCTTTGTCCAAATCGCTGCGAACTCCGTGCGCATGACCATTGCTGTGCGTGTTACACATGGTGACACCTCCTCGTGTGAATGCTCCGCGGGTCTTCCCGCGTTACGTTGGTTGAATGCCCATGAACACCAAGTTCGGCCAACTGGTCGTGTAATCCACCCGCGTGACGCTGCCGGGTTCGATGACGAACCGCTTGCCCTGCTCCAGCGGACACCCGAGCGCGGCACACAACGCGGCGCGAATCGTCCCGACGTGTGTGACGATCACAACGCCTCCGCCGGCGTGGCGGCTCATCAGGTCATTCAGCGCCGTGTCGACGCGACGCCCGAACACGGCGAGCGATTCGCCATCCGGCGGAGCAAATCCGAGCGGGTCCGCCTTCCAACGGTTCCACTCCTCCGGGTCTTGGCGTTTCACCTCGTCCACCAACCGCCCGTTCCATCGCCCCATGCTGCGTTCGGCCACTTCAGGCAGCGGCGTCGCCCGCAAACCCAGGACCCGCTCAACCGGAGCGACCGTTTGGCGCGTTCTGAACGTCGGACTCACGTAGACCGCTTCAACCGGAATCGGCCCTCGCGCGAACCACCGGCCAAGCGCTTCGGCTTGCGCCAATCCATCCGCATTGAGCGACGGCCCTTCTCCCTCTTCATAGAACCGATCCGGGTGATAATCCGTGGCGCCGTGACGACAAAACAGCACGCTCCCCCGGAGGGCTTTGCGATCGCGCATGGTGGCGCGTTCGCGGTCGGATTTTTCCAGGGGCTGGCCGATCATGGTGTCGGGGCGAAGGGTCGTTGACCAAACCGGAGCCATCGTCCTCGCCTTACGCCCGTTCGCGCATAAAGAGCCACATGGACCACGCAAGCGACGCCGCGCAAAACGCCGCCACGACCCCGATCGCGAGCCCGAAATCAGCGTCCCAGCGTTGTCCCGTCAGCAAGGTCCGCGCAGCCTCCACGCTGTAGTGAACCGGGTTGACCGACGCGATCGCGGCGATCCACCCCGGCATGAACACTTTGGGGATAAACGCCGAAGTAAAGAACATCAACGGGAGCGTCATCATGTTGCCCGCCACCACGAGGGGTTCCTCGCGCCGCAACTTGAGCGCAATCCCGTTGGACAGACTCGCGAAACCGAGTCCCATGCCGAACACCGTCGCCAGCAACACGAGCAGGCTGGGACCGCTCATGTCGATGTTCGCGCCCAGCGCGGCCGCCACCGCCAGCACGATCGCGACCTGTAAAACCACCAACACCCCGTTGTGGAGCACTCGGCTCAAGACGATCGCCGGTCGGTTGACCGCCGTCACCATCATCTTTTCGATCGTCCCGAAGGTAATTTCCCGCAAGAGATTCACCCCCGACCACGACGAACCGAACAACACGGTCATCACCACGATACCGGGCGCCAAGAAGTCCAGATAGCTGGTGGCGGGAAACCCGGCCATCCGAGCAAAGTGCGAGAAGAGCTGACCGAAGATCACCAGCCAGATCAGCGGCTGGACGAGACCGAACAACGTCCACATCGGCATCCGCAGGGTGATGCGCGAATACTTGAGGAAGAGAAACCACGTGTCGGCGAATGCGGCGGTCACGGTAACGCCTTGTCCTTCCAGGACTCCTGGGACCACCCCTCGGGCGAAACCCCTTGTCCTCCAGCCTGGCCCTTGTCCGCCCATTGTTTCCAGTCACCCTTGCCGGAATCCCGGCCATTCTGGGCCGATCCTGCGGCTCCCGGGGCCTCGGACGCGGCGTGCGACGTCTGCGGCGCCTGATCGTCGCGCTCGCCCCCGGATTCGGCGGTCTCGGACTCCGAAGACGCCCACTGCTTGCCCCACGACCCGCCGCCCTGCTGCCACTTGGTCCACCACGCCGCTCCGTTGGACGAATCCTCCGCCGCAAACGCCTTTCCGGTGTACTTGAGGAACACGTCGTCGAGGCTGGGCCGCGACACCGTGATCGAGCGGATCCCCGCGTTGACCGCATCCAGCGCCGGCAGCAGCTTGGGCAACGCCTCACGGCCTTCCTTGACGACCACGTGGAGACTTTCTCCCTCGGCGACCACGTCCTTGACCAGGGGATGAGCCTTCAGGGTTTGCCACACCGGAGGGCTCGGGGACCCGGACTCAAAGGTCAGGCGGATCGCGTCACCACCGACTCCGTCTTTGAGCGTGTCGGGAGACCCCACGACCTTGAGTCCCCCCTGGTCGACGATCGCGACGCGGTGCGACAACTTGTCGGCTTCCTCCAAGTAGTGCGTGGTCAGAAAAATGGTCATTCCGTGGGACGTATTCAGTCGGCGAATATACTCCCAGAGCGCGTGCCGGGACTGCAGATCAAGCCCCAACGTCGGCTCATCGAGAAACAACACGCGTGGGTGGTGCAGGAGCGCGGTCGCGATGTCGAGTTTCCGTTTGGTGCCGCCCGAGTACGAAGACACGAGTTGGTCGGCCACGGATTTCAGATCAAAAAGCTCCAGCAGTTCATTGGTCCGGTCGGCAATGGTGTTGGAATCGAGGTGGTAGAGGCGGCCCTGCAGCGTCAGATTTTCGCGTCCGGTCAGAAAGTAATCAACACCGGCTTCTTGCGCCACATATCCGATCGCTCGGCGGACCGCGGCGCCCTCTCGGACCACGTCAAACCCGGCCACGGAGGCGCTCCCGCCGGACGGCCGACTCAGGGTGGTCAGAATCTTGATGGTGGAGGTCTTTCCCGCGCCATTCGGCCCCAGAAACCCCAGGATCTCCCCCTCCGAGACCGCGAGATCCATGTCGGCCAGGGCGGTCTTGCCCCCGGGATAGACCTTTGAGAGGCGGTTGGCCAGGATAATCGAGGACGCCATGCGTTACCGGGCCGCGCGGGCGCGCTCGCCGCGGGACGGCGCGATGAACGTACCCGATTTCCCGCCGGTCTTCTTGAGGAGACCCACCTCGCCGAACGTCATCCCCTTGTCGATGGCCTTGCACATGTCGTAGATTGTCAGCAGCGCGACGGACACTGCGGTGAGCGCTTCCATCTCCACGCCGGTTTGCCCGTGAACTTTGACGGATGCCGTCACGGTGATCGCACTCTGTCCGTTGGCGTTCGGTTCGGAATGTTCGGTGAACGAAATGTCCACGCCGGTCAACAACAGCGGGTGGCACATGGGGATAATGTCGGGGGTGCGTTTGGCGCCCATGATTCCGGCGACCTGCGCGACCGCCAAGACATCCCCCTTCTTGATCTGTCCGGCGCGAATGCGCTCAAAGGTGGCGGGCAGCATGTATACGGTGCCCTCGGCCACTGCGGTTCGATCCGTTTCGTTTTTCTCGCTGACGTCCACCATGCGCGCCCGACCATCGGCGTTGAAGTGGGTGAGGTCATTCTCGGCCATCTGCCCTCTCTTGGGTGAAAGGATTTGTTCCTGCAGCTCTTGGCTCGCCCGTTCGCAACAGGGTCAACGTAAAAGAAGCAAGACTTATACCCGAAAGTCTACTCGTACGGCCTGTCCAGTGGTTTTGCTCAACGCAATCAGGAATAAATCGGTGCCAGCTCGGTTTACAGGGTATACCGATTGGCAAAGAGGTTTATTCAGTGACGTCGAGCAACAGCGGGTCGGTTATAGCAGTCCTCGAACAACGAGTCAAACCCCAGCAACAGACCGTGCCCGATAGAAAAGCACGGAATACTTTTTCTCTTTTTTCTCGACTGTGGTACATTCACCGGACCTGACTTTGCGGAATTTCGCTAATATCCACGTTTTTTAAGTCCCTTTTGCAGTGGCATCTGACTTGCTTAACCGTTGTCAGACCCGAGAATGAGTAGCGAGTGATTACAGTCAGATTTTTCGCAGTTCTCAAGAAGCTGGTGGGGCAAGACACGATGCGTGTTGACGTGAACGGCCACACCACGCTGAAGGAGCTTCTCGACCGGCTCGAACAAGAGATTCCATCGCTTCGAGTCACGCTCCGAGAAGGACGCACGTTGGTTGCGGTGAACCAAGAAATCGCCCAAGAGGAAACGCTCATTTCCGACGGCGACGAGGTGGCGTTCCTTCCCCCATTTGCCGGCGGACAACTCTAACCCGAGGTGAGGTGCGGAATGGTCCCTAAGGAAACCGGTTCGACTCTGGAGTGGGTCCGAATTCAGGAAGACGACTTCTCGGTCGAAGACGAGGTCAACAGAATCAAAGAGCGGTCCAAACGTGTGGGAGGGATTGTGACCTTCCTGGGGACCGCCCGGGATTTCTCCAAAGGACGCGACATCAACCGGATCGATTTCGAATACTACCCGGGAATGGCGGAAAAGCGGCTGAACGAAATCCGCGAACGCGCCCTCCAGGACTATGACATCATCGAGGCAAGCATCATCCATCGGGTCGGACGCATCGAAACCGGCGAAAACATCGTGCTGATCGTCGTCGCCGCGGAACATCGCAAAGACGCGTTCCGCGCCTGCGAGTGGTGCATCGATGAATTGAAGCGGATTACACCGATCTGGAAGCGGGAAGAAACCACCCAAGGCGAGGTCTGGGTGGTCGAACATCCTTAACCGACACCGGCGCGTATTGTCGACGTAGATTGACTGTCGAGGCCGCCGCGGCCTCCAGTCCCATAGAGCAAGGGAGGGACCATGATCGAGAAAGCGCTTCAGCAGGCAGCCGTCAGCGAGTCTGAGCAAGAGTTTGCCATTTTGCGCGACAACTTCAACCGCAAGATCAGTTATATGCGGATCTCGATCACGGATCGCTGCAACCTACGGTGCACGTACTGCATGCCGGCGTGGGGATTCGAGTGGATGGACCGCAACAGCCTGCTCACCTACGACGAGATCTTCCGGTTGGTGCGAGTCGCGGCCAAACGCGGTCTTTATAAGGTCCGGATCACGGGCGGCGAACCGCTCGTCCGTGACGGGGTGGTGGACTTTGTCGCAGGAATCAACGCGATCGAGGGTATCCGTGAAATCGCCCTCACCACCAACGCGGTGTTACTGAAAAAGTACGCGCAAGGCTTGAAAGACGCGGGCCTCCAACGCGTCAACATCAGCCTCGACTCGCTCGATCCGAAAAAGTTCGAAGAAATCACGCGGGGACACGTGTTTTGGAAAGTGTGGGAAGGCATCGAAGAGGCGGAGCGCGTAGGCCTCAATCCCCTAAAGATCAACGTGGTGCTTCAGAATGGCGTCAATGATATGGAAGCCGTGGACTTCGCCAAGATGACGATCGACAAGCCCTACGATATCCGCTTCATCGAGTACATGCCGGTCAATGATTACGAGGACTGGAGGAGCAAGTACATTCCGGTGGCTGAGATCAAGGAGCGGATTTCACGGGAGCTCGGCGAATTGCTCCCGGTCACCGAGAAAGAATCCGACGGCCCGTCCAAGAACTACCACCTTGATGGGGCCAAAGGGGTCGTGGGATTCATCACCGCGATCAGCGACAATCACTTCTGCGAGAAGTGTAATCGCGTGCGCTTGACTGCTGACGGCAAGATTCGACCGTGCCTGTTCTCGGCAATCGAGGTTGATTTTCTCGACGCGCTTCGGAACAACTGCAGTGACGAGGACTTGGACCTGTTGTTCGACCAGGTCCTGGGCATCAAGCCGCAAGCCCATGATCTCGACAAGTTCTCGGAAGAGAAGATGCTGAAAGCCATGGTCAATATCGGCGGCTAGCTTTTCCTCTTTCCTCTCGTCGAAGAGCCCCCGGATACCAGGTATCCGGGGGCTCTTTCTTTATCAGGAAATATTTTTCCTTGACAACACTCTCACCCCTCTGCTACGTTCCAAAAGTGATACTTGTCAGCCTAAAAATCCCCAATATATACCATATGAAGAAAATCGCCTTCGCGGTTTCTGCTGAAAATCCAACCTAGTCCTCGATGATAGACCCGATCCATCACGGACATGTCACGATCTGGGCTGACGAAGAACTGGTCGGTGTCATCCAGGGCCTGTTGAGTCCGTTGAGCTTGGCGCTGACCCGCGCGTCGGACGAACTAGACCTGATCCAACAGGTTCGCCACACCCGCCCCTTGCTGGCGATCGTACATAGTGTCAAAAAACCGACGAATTTGGTCGAGCTCCTCACCGCGCTTCATCGCCTTCAGTCCGATTTGGCAATCATACTCATACTGGGTCACGAGCATATACCCCTGCAGAACTCCATCGCCGTCTCGCCGAAACTCAAGGTTCTTGCCGAGCCACTTGACCTGACGGCCCTGAGCCAACGGATTATGGAGGCGACGGGGCTCTCCAGCCCGTTGGAGCGCTCGCTGGGCCACGACGATCTCCGGAATCAGAGCGACTATGGGCACCTTTTGGGCCTGAGTCCCAAGATGAAAGAGATCATGATGATCATCAACCAGGTCGCTCCCACGAACATCAAGGTGCTCATTCGTGGAGAAAGCGGAACCGGGAAAGAACTGGTGGCGCGAACTTTGTATGCTCGTTCACTCCGAAAGGATAAACCGTTCATCAAGGTCCTCTGCGCAGCGCTCCCGGAGGGTCTGCTCGAAAGCGAGCTCTTTGGCTACGAAAAAGGCGCATTCACGGGAGCTCTGAGGAGAAAACCGGGGAAGTTTGAATTCGCCAATCACGGGACGATTTTTCTCGATGAAATCGGTGAGATCAGCCCGGGCCTGCAGGCCAAGCTCCTCCAGGTCCTCCAAGACGGGGAATTCTCCCGCGTCGGAGGCGAAACAGACGTCAAAGTCGACACGCGCGTGCTCGCCGCAACCAACAAAAACCTGGAGAAGGCCGTGGCCGAGGGCACGTTTCGGGAGGACCTTTTCTATCGGATCAACGTCGTTTCCGTTCATCTCCCGCCGTTGAGGGAACGGAAAGAGGAAATTTCATACCTTGTGGAATACTTTCTGGAAAAATTCAACCACCAATACAACAAGACGTACCAGCGGCTCTCGGAGAGCACCCTTCAACGCTTTTACGAATACGATTGGCCCGGAAACGTGAGGGAACTGGAGAACATCGTCAAACGGATCGTCGTGCTCGACAACGAGGACGTGGTGCTGGCCAAGCCGCCTCCGCAAGAAGACGTGCCCTTGCCCTCGCCGACGCCACCGGCAAAACCCGCACCGGTCGCTTCAAGCGGCGGCGCGTCGCCCACGTCGACGTATTCATTGAAGAGCGTGGGCAAGGAGGCCGCCAGTCAAGCGGAACGGGACCTGATTCGCAATATCCTTTACCAGACCCACTGGAACAGAAAACGCGCCGCGGAACTTTTGCAGATCAGCTATAAAGCTCTCCTCTACAAGATCAAAAAATACGATCTCAACAACGATGGATAGTCCAGGCGGTGGGCGGCGCGAACGGATCACATGGTGAGACCAGGGAGGACCTACCATGTTTGGGGCGGCGACAGTACCCGTTGATCAAGAGACGTACCACTACCTATTGGGAATGGAGACCCGTCGCGCAATTCGCTATTCCCATTTCTTTTCCCTCTGTCACCTGAGGATCGACCAGGACGACCCGATTGCCCGCGCGGTCGTCTGTGCGGTCGCCGACATCGTGCGGGAAACCATTCGCGAAACCGACGTGATCGGATTGGCGGAGGAGCGAACGCTCTCGATCCTCCTACTCAACACCGAAATCCACAACGCACTGCAGATCGGCGAGCGGATCCGTACCCGCGTGGCTGACCACACCTTCGTCGCTGAACAACAGGCCATCCAGTTGACCGCCAGCCTTGGCGGGGTGTGCTTCCCCACGCACGGAAACGATGCAGCCGCGCTCCTGCTGCGAGCCGACGAAATGTTGGCGATGGCGAGGCGACAGGGCGGAAACCAGACCGCGATTCCCGTGTCCTGACGAGGCGACGCTGCGACCAGCGGCCCGCGTCAGCCCCTGAGGAAAAACGCCACCTCGTCCGGCGTGAGGTCCCCTGGATCGTGAAGCTCCCCGCGTCCCTCGGCATGCGGCGCGGCGGCGACGGTCCCTGCAAGCGATTGCCCGGTGGTTTCGGTGCCCGTCTCCCACCCCAACACCGCCCTGCCGCCGAGCTCGCCGTACACGTACCGGGACAATGTCACGGGACAGGAGACCAGGCGGAACGCACCCCGTACACTCGGTTTCATGTCCGGGGCCGCGAGGACCACACGGATCGGAGCCACCGCCTCAGCCAGCTCATGGGCCCTTCGCCAATCCGGATACCGCTCGAACCACTGTGCGGCATGCGCCATCCACGGCGACACGTCGTCGATCGGGCGCGTCCACAGGTACAGCAGCGTCGTCGCGGAAGCCCGCTCGGCAACCAGCAGTCCGATTCGGTCGGTCACCACGTCGCGGCCCACGATGTCTTCTCGTGACAGGAACGGGTTGCCTGCGGCGGCCAGCCCCATCAGATCCCCGACGGCAGGCGGTCCGGTGAGTCGCAACGTGGAGGGTGAAAGCACGGTGGACACTACCCGGCCCCGTCGCGGAGCCGCTCCTGCGCACGGCCGCTTCCGGCGGGCACGGCGCTCGCGGAGTACCTGCTGCTGGTGACCGCCAGCGGGCGGGATTGGGCATCAGGGGCCGTCCAGCGTCGCGCGATTGTCCTCACCGCATGAGCGATGTCGTCCCCGTCGCGCAACACCCCGCCTGAAATAAATGCGTGGGGCAACGCCGAAACGCGCGGGACCGATCCCACCACAGGGCACGGCCGTCCCAGAAACGTCGCCACGGCTCGGACGAGCGTGTCGCGCGCCCGCCCCGAACTTTGGTCCTGCTCACCAATCGCGACGAGCCCCAATTCCACCGAAGGATTCGACGACACCGCCCGTTTGATCGCGCGGTAGGAGTGACGCGGCGCGTCCGGCTCCCCGTCGCCGGCTATGACCAAGAATTCATCCGGGATGGGCATCCCGGGGGTCCGTAAGCTGCCGTCGCGGTAGTTGACGTGCACCAGTACCACGTCGACCTGGGTAGCCCGCGTCCGCCATTGGGCCGACGCCTGCGGATCAACGAGCACCCCCGGGCGTTTGGCCCCGAGTAACGGAACGGGCGTGACCCAGAGGCCGGAGGCGGCTTCGACAACAAGCGAGCCGTCCCCTCGTCTGGGGACACCGAAGCCAAACGTGATCCCAAAGGGCTGCTCGTGGGTCTCTGCCACCAGCACCCGCCGACCCAGGCGGGTCGCACCGACGGCGAGGCCCGCGACGATGATCGCCGCGGTGAACTCATCTCCCAGACTCGCGAGGTGGATGATGCGCGGCCCGCGCTCGGCGTGCTCAGCCGCCCGCGACAAGGGCTTGGGAGTTGATTGGGAACCTCGTTGATCGAAGAAGAAGTGGGAGACGTCTTCGAGACGCCGCTGCATGAAGCCCGGTCAGCCTTGGTGGGCCGCGGTCTCCGGCGGGGACGGCGCACCCGGTGCGGAGCGCCGCCGCAAGCGGCGAATCTCGCCCACCCGTCGTTGCCAGCGGTCCACATCGCGCTGGACGTCCCCGATATCCAGCAGCCATTCCTGTCCCGTGATGGCCTCGAACACGGTCCGTTCGTAGAAGACCAGGACCACGTCACCCGTGGCCACCAGTGTGAGTTCCACCAACGGCCGCTTGATCGTGGGCAAGATCTCGCGGAGCCTGACCATGACCTTCCTGATCCGCTGCAGCGAGACGCCCGCATCGAGCAGTTTCTTGGCGGTTTTGTACGCGACCAGATCCTCGAACGTGTAGCGCGCATGGCCTCCCTGCGTGCGATGCGCCGGGGTCACCAATCCGGTACGATCCCAGTACTGCATCTGCCTCCGGCTGAGACCGACGATTTCCCGGACCTCTCGACTGTGAAAATGGCGCTTCTCAACACCCATCGGTGACTTCCCGCGTGGCGGACGTGATCATAACGGAGCCCTTACCGGGCTGTCAAGGACCGATACAAGTTTTCAGCTTCTTGAACCCTTTAGAGAGGGTGCGGTTCAGAACAGCCCGAGTTGAACGAGTTCTTCCTTAGTAAACGGGACCGGGTACTGGCCGGTGAAGCAGGCGTCACAAAACGAGTTTCCGTCGGCCTCCTCGGAGCCAAACGCGGCAAACAATCCCGCGCGGCTCAGGTACGCCAGGCTGTCGGCGCCGATGTACTTGCGGGTCTCCTCTACCGTGTGGGAGGTGGCGATCAGCTCCTGGCGGGTCGGCGTGTCGATCCCATAAAAACACGGCGAAATGATCGGAGGCGAGGCGATCCGCAGGTGCACCTCTTTCGCGCCCGCGCTGCGCAGCATTTTCAACAGCTTCCGGCTCGTCGTGC
Organism: Nitrospirota bacterium; assembly: GCA_040757335.1. Classification (NCBI taxonomy): domain Bacteria; kingdom Pseudomonadati; phylum Nitrospirota; species Nitrospirota bacterium. Next base: position 109,561 of record JBFLXB010000006.1, read on the forward strand.
CCCGCACCAACGAGTCGTCCACCACCACCACCCGCCTTCCTTCCAGCACCTCACGAATCGGACTCAGTTTGATGCGCACCCCGAAGTGCCGGATCGAGTCTTGCGGCTCGATAAAGGTTCTCCCGATATAGTGGCTTCGGACCAACCCCTCTTCGAACGGCACCGCCGAACCTTCGGAAAACCCGATCGCCGCCGGAATGCCTGAATCCGGAACCGGGATGACGACGTCCGCCGCAACCGGCGCCTCCTTCGCCAGCCTGATCCCGTTCCGCTTGCGAACCGAGTAGACATTGTGCCCGAATACGCGACTGTCGGGGCGGGAAAAGTAGACGTGTTCGAACACACACTGAGCCTGCGGCGTGGCTGAAAACGGATGGAACGAGGTGACGCCCCGATCGTTGATCACCACCAGTTCTCCGGGCTCGATGTCGCGCACGTAGTCGGCTTCCACGAGATTGAAGGCCACCGACTCCGACGACACCACCCAGCCTTCCCGGAGTCGTCCCAGCGACAAGGGACGGAACCCGAAGGGGTCCCGCACCGCCACGATCCCCTCGGAGGAGAGGAACAACAGACTGAACGCGCCTTTGACCTTGCTCAAGGCGTCCACGACACGCGCGAGGATGGCATCCTGTCGGGAGTGAGCGATCAGGTGGATGATCACCTCGCTGTCGGTGGTGGATTGAAAAATCGCCCCGTACGCCTCGAGCTCGCCGCGCAGCCCTTGCGCGTTGACGAGATTGCCGTTGTGCGCCAACGCAAGGTGACCGCGGGTGAAGTTCACCAGGAACGGTTGCAGGTTCTTTTCGTGCGACCCGCCGGCGGTGGAGTATCGATTGTGGCCGATCGCCATGTGGCCGGGCAGCCTCGCCATGCGGGCCTTGTCGAACACATCGAGGACCAGACCGGGACCCTTCTCGACGTAGAAGTTGCGGCCGTCTGAGGACACGATGCCGCTGCCCTCCTGCCCGCGGTGTTGCAAGGCGTGGAGACCGAGGTAGGTGAGGTTGGCCGCCTCGGGATGGCCGTACACGCCGAAGATGCCGCACTCTTCGTGAAGCTTGTCGAAGGGCGTCAGGTCGATACGCACGGGGACCTCTCCAGTTGACGGGCGAGCCCATCCGACCAGGCCGAGCGGACGGCGTCGAGCCCCACGTCCACGACCTTCTCTCCCTCAACCGTGATCGACAGCCGATCTCCCCCTGTCTCGCCGATCCGCGCCGCCACGACGCCCCATCGCTCGGCCGCATCGAGCACGCGGGCGACGTCTTCGGATTTGACCGAGACCAGCACTCGCGACTGGCTTTCGCTGAAGAGCACCGCGTCGGTCCGCAGGCCCTGAGGATTGCCCAGGGCCGCCTGGACCCCCACGGGGGCGTCGGATGCGATGCAGCACTCGACCAGCGCCACGGCCAGCCCCCCTTCGGAACAGTCGTGAGCCGATTCTACCAGACCAGCACCCGTGAGTTCGAGCAGGCACCGGTACAGCGCAAGCTCCGTGTCGAGGACCAATTCCGGCGGAAGGCCCTGTTCGCGATGGTGAATCACGGCGAGGTACTCGGACCCGCCCAGTTCGTCTTTGGTCTCCCCGAGCAGGATGACGGCGCGTCCCGGCGCTTGGAACGCTTGCGTGGTCACGCGCGCGGCAGGAGCCTTTCCCACCACCCCGATGATCGGCGTGGGATAGATGCTGATGCCCCGCGTTTCGTTGTAGAAACTCACGTTGCCGCTGACGACCGGCACCCCGAACGCGCGACAGGCCTCGGCCATGCCGTCGATGACCAGGGCAAACTGCCACATCACGTCGGATCGTTCCGGGTTCCCGAAGTTGAGGCAATCGGTGGCGCCCAGGGGGCGCGCCCCGCTGCACACCACATTGCGGCACGCTTCCGCGACCGCGATCATTCCGCCCACATAGGGGTTGAGCATGCAGTACCGGCTGTTGCCGTCGACGCTGATTGCGAGGGCGGTTTCAGTGCCCTTGATCCGCAGCACCGCGGCGTCGGAGCCGGGAAGCACGACCGTGTTGGTCCCCACCATGTGATCATATTGGCGGTACACCCACGCTTTGCTGGCAATGGTCGGTGACGCGAGCACGGAAAGCAGCGTCTCGACGTATGACGACGGGATCGGCAGTGTTTCGGATGACAGCCCCTGCAGCGCGTCCAGATACGCGGGGGGCGCGATCGCACGGTCGTAGCTGGGGGCCTCGTCCGTCACCAACTCGATCGGCAGATCGGCCACGACCGCCTCCCCGCAGCGCACGGCCAGACGGCGGGTGTCGGTGACGCGCCCGATCACCGCCACGTCGAGTCCCCACTTCTCGCAAACCGACCGTACGCGACCTTCGCACCCCGGCTTGGCGACCAACAGCATCCGCTCCTGGGATTCGGACAGCATGACCTCGTAGGGCGTCATGCCCGCCTCGCGCGTCGGCACGAGCGACACGTCGATATCCACCCCCGTCCCGGCCCTGCCCGCCATCTCGCACGAGGAACTGGTCAGACCGGCGGCCCCCATGTCTTGAATGCCGATGATGAGGTCCTCGCTCATCAGCTCCAGACACGCCTCGATCAGCAGTTTCTCCATGAACGGATCGCCGACCTGTACCATCGGGCGTTTCTCGGACGCTGCGTCCCCAAACGCCTCGGAGGCCATGGTGGCGCCGTGAATCCCGTCGCGCCCGGTCTTGGCCCCGAAATAAATCACGGGGTTGCCCACGCCGGCGGCGCGGCCCCGGAACAGCCGGTCCTTGGGAGCGAGGCCTAGACAAAACACGTTGACGAGTGGATTCGACCGATACAACTCCTGGATCGCCACCTCCCCCCCGACGGTCGGGACGCCCACGCAGTTGCCGTAGCCGGCAATGCCCGCGACCACGCGTTCGAACAGGTAGCGGTTGCGCGGCTCTTCCAATGGACCGAATCGCAAGGAGTCCAACAGCGCGATCGGTCTGGCCCCCATCGTAAAGACGTCGCGCAGAATACCCCCCACCCCGGTGGCCGCGCCCTGGTAGGGCTCGATGAAGGAGGGATGGTTGTGGCTCTCCATCTTGAACACCGCGGCCAGCCCGTCGCCGATGTCCACGGCGCCGGCGTTTTCGCCGGGCCCCTGCACGACCTCCTCCCCGGTGGTGGGCAGCCGCTTGAGGTGCACCCGCGAGCTCTTATAGCTGCAGTGCTCGCTCCACATGACGGAGACGATGCCGAGTTCAACCAGCGTCGGCGCCCGGCCCAGTCGTTCCCTGAACCTCGCGTACTCGTCGGCCGTGAGCCCGTGTCGGGCCAGGAGAGAGGGATCGAGCGGTTCCGCAAGCAAGGGTTCCGGCGGCATGGATGACGACGCGGAGCTACGCGGCTCCGCAGAGCGCGTCCAGCGCGGATTCGAACAACGGGCGTCCGTCTCGGCTACCCAGCTCGGACTCCGACGCGCGTTCGGGGTGGGGCATCATTCCCAATACGTTACGGGATTCGTTGCAGATTCCGGCGATCGCGTCGACCGATCCGTTGGGGTTGGCGTCTCCGCCCCCGAGCGGAGCGTAGCGGAAGACGATTTGGCCGCCGTCCTTCAAGCGACTCAACGTCACGGGATCGGCCCAATAAGCGCCGTCGGCGTGAGCGATCGGGAGGCGCAGCACTTGGCCCACGGCGTAGCGAGTCGTAAACGGCGTATCGCTTCGCTCGACGCGGACCCCGACCGTCCGACAAATGAACTTGAGCGAGGCGTTGCGCAACAGCGCCCCGGGGAGCAAGCCCGACTCGACGAGGATCTGAAAGCCGTTGCAGATGCCGAGGACCAAGCCCCCGCGCTGCGCGTGCCGCCTGACCGCTTCCATGATCGGGGAGCAGGCCGCCAAGGCGCCCGTCCGCAAATAGTCGCCGTAGGAAAACCCGCCGGGGAGCACCGCGAGGTCAACGGGCGGCAGCACGGCCTCGCGGTGCCAGACCATCCGCACCGAAGCGCCCACCACGCGTCCCAGCACGTGTTCACAATCTCGGTCGCAGTTGGACCCCGGGAAGACGACGACCGCGGCTTTCACCCCGTCGCTCTCATTCCTCGATCTTCAACAGCTCCCGAACGGTTTTGAGCAGCGCGTTCGTTTGAATCGGCTTGGGAATGTATGCATTCGCGCCGAGTTGCAGACCTTTTTCGCGGTCCGCGTCGGCCCCTTCGGTGGTGACGATGATGACGGGAATTTGGTTATACGCGGGTTCCTTCCTAACGATGCTCAGAAGCTTGAGGCCGTCCATCAACGGCATGTTGATGTCCGCCACGATGAGGTGAAAGGGCTGTTCCGACAGCTTCTTCAGCGCATCGACCCCGTCCGTGGCCTCGACGATCTTCGCCCCCTTGATCCGTTTCAGGCTGAACGAGACCAGCTGCCGCATCGTCGGCGAATCCTCGACAACCAGAAATGAGTAGCCAGCCATCCCCGTCTCCTCCTTACCAGGGGCGCGGCCAACCCGCCCGTCGCCGCGCCGCGCGGGCCCGTGGCTCGCGCGCCCCGAACCGGGGAGCCCACGTGGACCGACCGAGTGGCAACGGCATGGGATCAGGCCGCCTTGTTTTTCATCAGGCCAAGAAAACCCTTGATGGTCGAGAGTGAGCGCTGGGACCTCGTGTAGAGCATGGCGCTGAAGATCGCGGTCGCCGCGTGCCCCGCCATCATCGAAAACAACTCGTGGTCCACCCGCGTCAACCGCTTCTTTTTCTGTTCGAACAGGTCGAAGATGGCGATCACGCCGATCATGCTGCCGTGTATCTTCAACGGAATGCACACGATGGGATGATCCGGCGAACCGACCTTCGCGTGCTCCAAGTCGGGCTGCACGAAGACATCGCCGGTCTGGGCGACGCGGCCGATGGTGCCCTGGCCGATCGCAATTTTCTTCACCTTGGGGTCCATCGTCTCCGCGGCGACGACGTTGAGCACCGGTTCCTCGTCGTCTCGGATCAGAATGGCAAAGTGGTCGGATCCAATCAGGTTGAGAATGATCTCACTGACGATCCGCAACACCTCTTTGAGGTCCATCGTGGAGTGCAGTTGATAACTGGCGACGTACAAGTTGGCCAAGTTGTTGTTCTCTTCCTCGACCTCCACGTATCGACTGGCGAAATCCTTGTTCTCCTCCTCCACCAGCTTGTACCGGTTCAGCAGGGCTTCTCGTTCGGCGGTCAGTTCCTCGAGCTGCTGCCGCAACCGGGAAAGCTCGGTCGACGGCGAGCCCTTTTGGGCGGCCTTGAGCTGCTCCGTCAGCTGTGCCAACGCGAACCGGAGTCGCTCGTTTTCCTTCAACAGGTCGTTCGTAAACTCGATGCCTTTGTGAAAGACCCCCAGGAATTCATCCGCTCGACGAAAGATCTCGGGCTCTTTGTCCTTCTCCATATGCCGTCACCCTTTCGCGCGCCCGGAGTATAGCACCGGGCTGTTGAAGCCCGCAAGACGCGGGCCACCCGTCCTTATCGGCGAACGCCCGCCGTCACGTGCCTGACAATTTGGTCGACGATCCCGTGAAGCGGCGCAACCACGTCGACCACCCCCTCGAGAATGGCCTCATGCGGCATACCAAATACCACGGCGGTTTCCTCGGACTCCGCAATCGTGAACCCGCCCCGTTGTTTGATCTTGGCCATCCCGAGACGCCCGTCGTGCCCCATCCCCGTCAGAATCACCCCGACCAGATCCGCCCCGAACACGTCGGCGGCCGACACCATCATCCGGTCGACCGACGGGATATAGCGGTCTTGGTCGTCCGCGCGATCGAGCACCATTTTGACGCGATCGCCCTGTCGCGCGAACGACAGATGCTGTCCGCCCGGGCAGATCAAGAGCTGGCCGGCCTGGCACCACCGGCCGGAACTCGCCTCCATGACCTCCCAGGCCGACATACGGTTCAGGCGTTCCGCAAACGACGCGGTGAATCCGGCCGGCATGTGCTGGGACACGGCGACCGTACAGGGCAGATCGCGAGGCAACGCCGCGGCGATGTTCTGAAGCGCGGCCGGCCCGCCGGTGGACGAGCCGATCGCAACGAGTTTCAACCGCTCCAGCGGGCCTGCAGCGGGTTTGATCGGGGCCGGTTCACTCATGCGCAACGCCGCGGCTTTGGCGGCACGCTCACAGAGCCGGACCGGCGACGCCGCGACGATCGCGCTGATCTTGGTCTGAAGATCTTGCCGAACCTTGAGAATTTCCCACGACGCGAGATGGGTCGGCTTGGCCAGGAAGTCGGCGGCTCCCAAATCAAGGGCCTGAAACACGTTGCTGGCGGCGGACGCCGCGCTGATCACCAGCACCGGAGTGGGCGCGGTCCGCATCAGCCACCGGAGGAACCCGAAGCCGTCCATCCTCGGCATCTCCAGGTCCAGGGTGATCAGCGTGGGCCGGTACTTGGTGACCGCCTGGATGGCTTCCAATCCGTCGGTCGCGGTCCCGACGACCTCGACGCCGGGAATCTCCTTGAGCATCATCACCAGCGCTTGACGATAAAATGCCGAGTCGTCCACCACCACGACCCGCGTCGCCGCGCTCGCCTCAGGCTGCTGCACTGATCCCCTCCTCCTTCTGGTAGACGATGTCGTGGCGCAGGTGCCGGAGGCTGAACGCAGTGCTGATACTCATCAACGATTCGGAGTGCCCCAGCAGCAGATACCCACCCGGCCGCAGCCGGTTGGAGAACATCTCGACCACGCGCTTCTTAACCGCGGAGTCGAAATAGATGATCACGTTCCGACAGAGAATCACGTCCATTTTGGGCAGCACGGCGGCCCGATCAACGTCGGCGAGGTTGAACGAGAAGAAGTTGACCATGCGCTTGATGGAGTCATCGACCCGAAATCCCTCTCCCTCCTGGTGGAAAAACCGCTTCCGGACGTCGGGCGGAGTCGTCCGAAACGCCGAGGCCGGATAGACCCCGCGCCGCGCCACCTCCAACACGCGCTGACTGATGTCGCTGCCGGAAATCTCCACCCGCCAGTCGCCATACCCCGGCTGGCTGGCGAGCAACATCGCCACCGAATACACTTCTTCGCCGGTCGAACACCCTGCGCTCCAGATCCGGAGCGTGCGATCCTGGCGCCGCTTCATCAACTCCGGGAGAATCTCGCGGTACAGGGCGTGAAGCTGGTGGTCTTCGCGGAAAAAATAGGTCTCGTGGATCGTCAAGAGATCGATCACCGTCGCGAACTCCTCGGCTCGACGCGCGTCATACTTCAGGAAATAATACAAATCCTTGAAGCTGCCGAACCGGTGTCGGCGCAGGGTCTCTTGGAGACGCCCTTCCACAAAGAACTTCGACTGCTCGTCGAGCCATACGCCGCAGTGCTCGTAGAGCATGTCGCGCAGCAGTTTGAAGACGTCCGGGTTGAGCGGGATGGTGGGCTGCTCGATGGAGATCACGGGTCGCCCTGGGGTCCCGGCCTCGCTTACGAAGCCTGATCCAATATGACGGCGAGTTGATCGATGGCGAAGTGAGCGGACTCGCGCACCAACTGGTCGGCGTCCCGCTCCGCCAAGTCACGCAACCGCGGCAGCGCATGCGCGACCCGCGCCCGCCCGAGCGCCACCGCCGCCGCGGCGCGCACACCCCAGTGCGGATCGTCCAACATCGCGATCAACCGAGCGGCCACGTCGTCACCCCCGATCTCTCCGATCGCCGCGATCGCCGCTTGTTTGACGTCGGCATCGCTCGAGGACAGCAGGCCGACCAGCGCGGGTTTGGCGACCCGGGCCTTCAGCTTGCCGAGGGCTTCGCAGACCGCAATTTGGATCATCCCCACGGGGTCGTTGACCAACAGGAGCAAGGTCTCGGCGATCCCCTCATCTCCTCGCTCGCCAAAGAGCCGAATGACCTCCGCGCGGATCCACATGTCGGCATCGTGAAGCAGGGGTCTGAGCAACTCGTCGATCGCTCGATCCCGACGCTTGGCCAAGATGCGGACGGTCTCCAGACGAACCGTGGGATCTTCGTCGCTCAACGCGACGTGAAACACGCTGGCCACGTCCCCGCCGAGGGACTCCAGGGCGGCCAGCGCGGTACGACGCACCGTCGGATCCGGATCTTTGAGATCCAGCGTCAAGCGATGTTGCGCTTCCGGCACCTGGAACAGTCCGAGCAATTTGGCCGCGTAGCAGCGCAGCCCGGCCTTGGGGGCTTCCAGCAGCTCCAGCAGTCGCTTGATCAGCGCGGGGCTTTTGAGCCTCGTCAACGCGCGATACGCGGCCTCCTGGACGTTGGGGTATTCATCCTCCAGCAACTGGAGGAGGGCCCGAACGCCCATCGGGTCGGCGAGCTGGCCGAGCGCGACGGCTGACGCCTGTCGGACGTGGCCGTTGGCATCCGCGGCGAGCTGGACCAGCCCGTGCACGGCTTTTCGATCCCCGATCTCGCCGAGGGCACGGGCGAGGCCTTCACGGAGCCCTTCGGGCGCTCGCGCCGCGATCTCGAGCAGCTTGGGGACCGCTTCCCGTTGCATTTGGATCAGCGCGGTGATCACTTCTTCCTTGGAGGTCTCGTCGTACGCGTCCACGAGGGCTTGGATGGCCTGGACGTCCGCCATCCACCCCACCAACGTCATCGCGTTGCGCTTCACGACCGGGTCGGCGCTCGACAAACACTCCCGGACGTAGTGGCTCACGGATTTGTCGTAGATTTCGTGAATCCGTCGGATGATCGACGTTTTCGCGTCCGGCGGCATCCGATTGTACAAATCGATCAACGCACGGACCGCGATGTGACGCACCTTGGCGGTGGAGAGGCGGAGGACCTGCGCGAGGGGGTTGAGCACCCGCAGGTCGCCGATCCGACCCAGCGCCTCCAACGCGGCCCGTTCGAGAGTCTTTCGCCCCAAGCACGCAATGAGGGGTTCCACCGCCCGGCCGTCGCCGAGTTCCTGCAGCGCTTTGATTGCGGAGAACTGGAGGAGGGGCCGATCCTGGCGCAACATCTCACCAAGCGGATCCACCGCGCGGGAGTCGTGGAGCTTGCCCAACGCTTCGATCGCGGCCATCGCCACGTTCTCGTCCGGTTGCCGCAGGAGCCCCACCAACGCCATCGTCGCCCGCCGATCACCGACGTCGCCGAGGATGTCGACCAGAAACTTCTTCACGTCGGGGTCGGACCCGCCCAGCGCTTCCATCAGCGAGGGGACTGCGCGCGATCCGAACCGCACGAATACCTCCGCGGCCGAATTCCGAAGCGCGGCGTTTTCCGGTGACGCCAACGAGGCCAGCAAGCCTTGCTCGGTTTCCGCCCGCCACCCCAACCCGACGATCGCCTCTACGGCGCTCTTGCGGACGCGCCATTCCGAGTCTCCGAGCGCGACGAACAGACAGGGAAACGCCGCGGGACCGTGGCCGACCACGTCAGCCACGGTCGCCAAGCGGTCTTCGACCTCCGCGGTTTTCAACCGACTCATGGCTGCGTCAAGTGTCAGTTTCGGACGGTCCGCCACGATGTCCCTCCTCGCGTTACGCGGCTGCCGGACGGTTTCGTTTGAGCAGTTCTCGCCGCGTCGACACGAATTGTTCGAGCGTCTGCTGGAACAGATCGACCGTCGTCGCGAGGTCCGGCCCCTTGCGTTCTTCGTACAGCTTTCTGCCTTCTTCGATCTCGGCGCGGAGTAAATCGAAAAACGTGCCGTTCAGTATGCCCTCGTCGACCTTTTTCGCGTTGTACAGCGCGATGTCAGAGACGATGATCCGCGCCAGGCGAAGCGCCGCCTCCTGCGCGGGGTTGGGGGCAGGCGAAGGTGGCGTCGGCGATGCCGCCGTTGCGGCCTCCTTGCCTGCCGGAGCCGCGACCGGAGTCCGCTTCTCCACGGGAGGAGGCGCCGACGGAGCCGGAGCGGGCCGAACCGACGAGGGCGCGGGCGGTGCCGACTCCCGGGCCACGGGTGGAGGCGGTTCCGGAATAACCGCCGCTGTGACCGGCGGCTCCCCCTTCGGCGGCGATGCCGGGGGCGTGACCTGCTCCAGGGAAGGGGTCCCGCTCCGAGTCGGTGCCGGCTCTATCGCCGGCGAGAGGTCACCGGTCGCCCCGCCTGCCGGGGTCCCGTCACCGCATAGTTGTTTGACCTTGTCCACCAGTTGACTTTCGATCTGGTGCCGCTCGATGTAATCGTCGGCTCCGAACAGGTTGTCCGGAGGTCGACGGTACCGATCCTTGTTGTGGATCGCAGCGACCAGAATCATCTTCACTCCCGCGTTCACCGCGTCGCCGCGAACCGATTCGCACACCTGGAACCCGGGCATGTCGGACAACCCCACGTCCACCAACACCAGCGCCGGACGCACGTCGCTCACTTTGGCCAGCGCCTCCGATCCGCTGTTCAACTCGACGACGTCAAAACCCGCCGCAACCAGAAGATCCCGGATCAACTCTCGCGTGGCCTCGCCTTGAACCGCCACCATTACCCGCTGGGGCGTGGTCGGCGTCGCGGCGGCCTGCTGAGACGGCGGGGTGACAGACACCTCAAACGCCTCGATCGTCACCTTCAACCCGCTGTGACACGCCGCGCACTGTATCACGGTATGGTTGACCAGCGAGGGCAGCTCGAACGCAACGCCCGCTCCGCACTTTGCGCACACGATGTTCATCCGTTCTCCTTCGTCAGTTTGAACCGTGACACGTGTTCCTCCAGACGCGAGGCCGCCCGCAACAGCCCGCCCACCGCATCGGTTGTTCGGTTCATCGCGTCCCGATTCTCCTGGCCGATCCGTCCGATGTTTCGGACCGCGTCCACGATCGCCTCGCTTTCGGCCCGCCGCTGCCGCACGAACTCTTGGACGTCTTTGACCCGTCGGTTCGCCAGTTCGACCATGCGGCTGACCTGCTGGTTGCCTTTGGCGTGTTCCGCCGCCGCCCGGGTGACGCGCTGCGCCATCACCTGCATCTGTTCGCTGATCCGTTCCACCTCGTCGAGCATTCGGCTCTGGGCGTGAGCGACCGTCACGATGTGCTGGACCTGGTCGGTCACCGTCCGCATCTCCGCATTGACCCGCTGGACGCCCGTCATCTGTTGGTCCGTTTCCTGGGCGATCTGCATGATGCGCCGCGACGAGTCTTTCGCGCTCTCCAAGATCCGATCGAGCGCGACCTTCGCCGTCCCGGAGAGACGGACGCCCTCTTCGACGCGAGTCGCTCCGTCGGCAATGGCCTGGACCGCGGTGGCCCCTTCGACCTGCAGCGCGGCGATGATGTCGTGGATCTCCTTGGTGGACGTCGCGGTCCGCTCCGCCAGCTCCTTGATCTCGCCGGCCACCACGGCGAACCCCTTCCCGTGCTCGCCCGCTTGCGCGGCGATGATGGCGGCGTTCAGCGCCAAGAGATTCGTCTGCTCCGCGACCTCGTCGATCACCACCAGGATCTTCCCGATGTCCTCCGTGCGCCGCTGAAGGCGGCG